>DAIDIM010000126.1 GCA_027459365.1 Chlamydiota bacterium | reverse complement strand
CGTCATCGAGGAGTAGATAAATGCCCCCTTGCCGGGCATCGACGAGGACTGCCCCTTCGGTAAAGAATGTTTTTAGGCTGCAAAATTCGATGTATGGAATGTTCCAGGCAAAGGCAAGGGCCTTCCCAAGCGCCATGCCGACGCGGACACCGGTCAGTGAGCCAGGGCCTGCGCCTACGGCAATGAGCTCAGGATGGAAGTCGTTGGTTTTGAGTAGTTTAGAGACTTCCGACGCGAGGTTTTTGGAGAGTTGTGGACCGCCAAAAAGGGGAATAGAGATGATTTTTTCGCAAGTTTTGATGGCGATGCACGATTTTTCAGTCGATGTTTCTAAAAAGAGGGTCCGCATGGGAGAAGAGTATATCATTTGATTCATTTTATGAGTGCTGATAAAGTGATTAAAACTCGAGTTAAAGGTTGAGGTTTCTTTTGTTCCTAGAAAATGATGATGTCGTATTGCCTGAAGATGATTCTCCAGAAGATATGAAGCTGGAGAGTCGTGCGCTTACAAATTTATTGTATCCAGATCAATTATATATTCTTCCGCTCAATCGTCGTCCTTTTTTTCCTGGTATGGCAGCGCCTGTTTTGATTGAGCCTGGCGCTTATTACGAGGTGCTCAAAACTGTTTCTAAAACTGATCACAAATGTTTGGCCCTCTTTTTAACAAAAGAGGAGGATGCAAATATTTATAAGATCGAGGCAGATGATCTGTATAAAGTGGGTGTCGTGGCGAGGATTTTGCGCATCATTCCGATGGAACAAGGGGGCGCTCAAGTCATTCTGAATATGGAAAAACGGGTAATTCTAGATTCAGTGATAAAAAATAAGTATTTGCTCGCAAAAGTTCATTATCAAGAAGATAAGCAGGTTTTGCAATTATCTCGTGAGGTTAAAGCCTATTCCATTAGCATCATCACTACAATTAAAGAGCTTTTAAAATTAAATCCTCTATTTAAAGAGGAGTTACAGATTTTCTTAGGCCATTCAGATTTTACACAGCCTGGGCGCTTGGCCGATTTTGGTGTGGCTTTGACGACTGCAACCAGAGGCGAGCTGCAAGATGTTTTAGAGACATTTGATGTTGAAAAGCGGATTGATAAAGCGCTTGTCCTTTTGAAAAAAGAGCTCGATTTGAGCAAATTACAGAGCACGATCAATCAGCGAATTGAAGCAACCATTTCAAAGAGTCAAAGGGAGTTTTTCTTACGAGAACAACTGAAAGCGATTAAGAAAGAGCTTGGGCTTGAAAAAGATGACAAGTCGGTCGATATTGAGAAGTTTGAAGAACGGCTGAAAGTGAGACAAGTTCCTGACGATGTGATGAAAGTCATTCGTGAAGAGATGGAGAAGCTCAGCGTCTTAGAGGTGCAATCGGCAGAATATGGAGTTTGCAGAAACTATCTCGATTGGCTGACGATTGTCCCTTGGGGGATGAATAGTAAAGAGACGCACGATTTGAGAAGGGCGGAAAAGATTTTAGAAGAAGATCATTATGGCCTTAAAGATATTAAAGAGCGTATCCTTGAATTCATCAGCGTTGGCAAGTTAACCGGCGGAGTGAAGGGGAGCATTATCTGTTTGGTTGGACCGCCGGGTGTTGGAAAAACAAGTATTGGGAAAAGCATTGCGCGCGCATTGAATCGGACGTTTTATCGCTTTTCTGTGGGTGGAATGCGCGATGAGGCGGAAATCAAAGGCCATCGGAGAACGTATATTGGCGCGATGCCTGGGAAAATGATTCAGGCGCTTAAAAGTACGCAAATGATGAATCCAGTAATCATGTTGGATGAAGTGGACAAAATGGGGGCAAGCTACCATGGCGATCCGGCGTCGGCTCTTTTAGAAGTTTTAGATCCTGAGCAGAATAAAGATTTTCTCGATCATTATTTAGATGTCCGTTGCGATTTATCGAATGTATTATTCATCGTCACTGCCAATATTTTGGATACGATTCCAGATCCGCTGAAGGATCGGATGGAAATTTTGCGCTTGTCTGGCTATATCCAAGCTGAAAAGCTTGCCATTGCAAAAAAATATCTTCTTCCAAGAAATCGGAAGGCGATGGGTTTAAAACAGACCGACATTTCATTTACCGATGGGGCGATCAATGCAATCATCAATGGATATGCGCGAGAAGCCGGAGTGAGAACGCTTGAGAATAATATCAAAAAAATCTTAAGAAAAGTGGCCTTTAAACTTGTGAAAAGCCCGAAAAAGGGAAAGATCGTTGTGAGTGAAGAGACCCTTTCTAGCTATTTAGGAAAGCCGATCTTTACCAGCGATCGTTACTATGATGAAAATCCAATTGGGGTAGCTACAGGGCTTGCTTGGACGCAATTAGGCGGCGCAACGCTCTACATTGAAGTGGTGAAATATCCGTCTGAAAAAACCGAGTTTAAGTTAACCGGACAAGCTGGCGATGTGATGAAAGAATCGGCTCAAATTGCATGGACTTTTGTGCAGAGCAATATCGGAAAGTTTGGACATGGTTCTCCCTTCTTTGAAAAATCGCAAATCCATATTCATATTCCGGAAGGGGCAACTCCAAAAGATGGCCCTTCAGCAGGAATCACAATGGCCACCGCATTATTATCGCTTTTATTGAATGTGCCAATACGGAAAAACTTAGGAATGACTGGAGAGTTGACCCTCACAGGGCGTGTTCTTCCAATTGGCGGGTTAAAAGAGAAACTGATTGCCGCCCGTAGATCGAAGCTTGAAGTCTTGATTTTTCCTAAAGAAAATCAGCGCGATTACGATGAATTGCCGGTCTATTTAAAAAAGGGGCTTGAAGTCCATTTCGTCGATACCTACGATAAAGTTTATAATATTGCGTTTAAAAGACCTCGTGCGTAACCTCGGTTCTGTCGAATTTTGGGTTCTTTTGAGTCGACTTTTCGATTTTTTTGAGAGGGGCAATATCAATCACGTATATTGCCC
>DAIDIM010000124.1 GCA_027459365.1 Chlamydiota bacterium | reverse complement strand
CCGCCGGGAACCATCCTCACCCACATGCCCTGATCATTGGTCTTTAATGGGATATAATCGGCTTTAAGAAAAAAGTTCCCTTTTTCTCTTCTAAAATTTAACCCTTTTTTTGTAATCAAACATTTTTCATCATTTCGCTTGTAATTGATAGGCAAACGGTTATCTGGATCCATTAAATGAAACGAAAAAAACTCATTGCCTTGATAAATATTGACCACTCCGCAGGAGCCGATCTTCAGCGTGAATGCGGAGAGGGAATTCAACATTCCAAGTTTTGCTATTTTTCTAAAAAATGGTTCATCTTTTTGAGAAAAGATTTTTGTTAAAAATTGCTTGACTGCATTCTCATACTCTTCATCGATTGCTTGCCAAGAAGTATAGATTCCAGCTTCGCGTATCGCTTTATTCAAGCATGTCCATACTCGATCAAATGTTGCAGGCCAAATGGCTAAAAGCATCTGGTAGATGTAATACTCAGTGTTCAAATCGGGAAACAATTGGCCCTTAATGAGTGTCTTAAATCTCTTGTTTTGCCTGTTCCACTTTTTCACCTGTTGCTTCCAAAGATGAGGTATTTCACTTAAGACATTGAGTCTGAGTCTTGCATCTTCACTAAATTTGGAATCGTGCGTTGAACTTGAGAGCGCGCCGAGTGGCCAATCCCCCTTTTTTTGTCGATTCCATGTATGAAACTGCTCTTTATCAATCCCAAAACTTTCTGGATCGCCACCCACTTCATTGAGCGAAATCAGTCGGTTGTAAATATAAAAAGCTGCATCTTCAATTCCTTTTGCCATGATCGCAGGAGTGAACTGATGAAATTTTTTTGGCAAATGCTGTTTTACAAAATCAAAGACAACAGGCTCAACATAGGGCGCTTTCGCTTTTGCTGCAACGATCGCTTTTTCAATATAAGAATCATCATATGCGCGGTATACAGGAAAGCATGCTCCGATTTCAATCATTGCTCTAGATAAATCAAGGAGACTAAAATCTCTTTTTTCTTGATCTGCTTGTTGTTTCAAAATTGAGGCAAAATTATTCATTTCGCTTTGCATATTTAAAAGAATGAATCTTTTTCGACATTCATATTGAACGATTTCGTAATCGTCGATTCCGGTGAAGTCACGATAGATATCGGTGAATATTTGTTGATTTTTTTTCTGTATAAAAAGGCCGCTTAAAACATTGAGAAAATCATAGCCAACTGTTCCATCAATTTTCCAATGTTTAGGGAGCTTTTCATCCAGATTTAAAATTTTTTCAATCCAGATTAGCTGGCATTTCTCTCTTAAATGTTCAAAATAAGAAACTGGATCATAAAGGCCATCGGTATGGTCGAGTCGAATCCCTTGCACTTTATTGGTTTTTAATAGCTCCAAGATCCATTGAGAATGGTTGCTAAAAACATCCTCTTTTTCAATGCATATTCCGATCAGATCCTGAATGTTAAAAAAACGACGATAATTGATCTCCGCTCCTCCGTTTTTCCAGAACGTCAGGCGGTAATATTTGTCATCAAGAGGTAATTTATAATCAAAATATTGCAGAAAGTCTCCCTTTCTTTGGATATCTTTGAGTGCCTCTGGATAGTATTTCTTTAGAATCGGAAGAACGATTTTTTCTTCTTTATCCCAACGAATATCAAAAAAGTGTGCAAACTTTGAGTTTATCCCATTTTTTAATACATCGAAAAACCAAGGATTATTTTTAATCCCCATATGATTTGGAACGACATCCAAAATAAGCGCCATCTCATGCTTTTGTAACTCTTCGCAAAAGAGAGAAAACTCCTGATCGCTTCCTAAAATTGGATTTAATCGATTTGGATTAATCACATCGTATCCAGATTGAAAATACTCAAAAATTGGTGAGGCTAAAATTCCATCAATTCCCAATTCATGTAGATAGGGAATTAAGGATGTTGCTTTTTTTAAATCCATATCCTGATTGAATTGAAGACGATATACTGAGCTTGGCATCATCATAACCTGAGCTTTGAGTTTAGTTGTCCATGAGATTTAAAAAAATTCGAGCATATTTTTGTATTTTACAGCAGAAGGCAATATCGGGACGAGCAACTTATCGAGGCAAAAAATCAAAAAGATGCCGAAAGTATTTGAAGGTCAGATAAATAAACTCAAAGCTCAGGTGCATATAATGCATAAATAGACTTTCTTAAATCGGGGAGCCCAAACACGAAAATGGACACCCTTCTTTCCAACGATTTCAGCACCAATTGGAAATTTACGATTGATTTTCATATTCATTCGTAATATTAAAATTGCGATGATAAGATCAAGGAAAATGAAATCTATATCTAAAAGACCGATTCTTAGCCTTTACTGCTTAAATTTTGCGCAAATGGGGGCCGTAATCAATGACAATATATACAAGCTTGTCATGGTATTTCTTTTAATTGATATCCTAGGCGCGTCAGCCGCGAATAATCTGCTTGCAGTTGCGGGAATCGTATTTGTCATCCCTTTCCTCCTTTTCTCTTCTGCCGCAGGAATTTTAGCTGACCGTTATTGCAAAAAAAAGATGATTAGCACGCTAAAGTTTTTAGAAGTAGTCATCTTTATTTTAGCTATTATCTTGATTCGTTCGCCAAATCCTTACGGATTATATTTCATCTTATTTTTGCTTGGGACTCATAGCGCTTTATTTAGCCCGGCAAAATATGGAATCATACCAGAACTTGTCCCTTCAGATTATGTAGCTAGAGCAAATGGGATCGTTACTGCATGGACATATCTTGGGATTATCTCTGGCACTTTCCTAGCCTCTTTCCTAACACAGATCACCCATCGACACTATATTTACATTATGTGTTTTTGCTTAGGGTTAGCAATTCTTGGATATATCTCATCCCTTTTCATTCATCCAAAAGAAGTGAAAAAATCAAAAAGAAATTTGAGCTTCTTATTCTTACGTGAAATTTTGGAGACGCTTCGACAAACGCAATCGATTCCAAATCTTTTCCTTGTGATTATGTCTTCAGCTTTTTTCTTGCTGATTGGTACATTTACGCAGCTCAATATTATCCCTTACACGATACAGGGTCTTCATCGACCAGGTTTTTATGGAGGATATTTATTCTTCTCCACAGCCCTTGGAATTGCAATTGGAGCATACATTATTGGTAAACTACTTAAAACACCGATTCAATTAAGGATTTCTTCGATTGCTGGGATCGGAATGGGAACAATCTTTTTTTTTCTCTCGTTTTTCTATACCAATATTTTTACAATTATCATTTTGCTTTTCCTCCTAGGCTTTTTTGGCGGTTTTTTTACTGTTCCCCTTGACACTTTCGTCCAACTTTCCACCTCGAGCATAACGCGCGGGCATGTGATTGCTACGGCGAATTTTTTATCTTTTTGTGGGGTTCTTGTCGCCTCTTTGCTTTTATACATCTTTGGGACACTCGCAGGGTTAAGTGCAATGTGGGGTTTTTTCATCATGGGCGTTTTATCAGTGCTCTATTCAACTTTTTTTTTCTTTTCTATTCGTAAGAAATAAGCGAAACGGCTTGCTCAAAAGGTCCTCATAGACTAAAATCGACCTTCTTGATTTGGAAAGGTGGCTGAGCGGCCGAAGGCACGTCCCTGCTAAGGACGCGTACTCTGTTAAAGGGTACCGAGGGTTCAAATCCCTCCCTTTCCGTACTTTTCTTTAATCCTCTTTTCACTTAATTTTGTTCATATGGCAGAGAAAACGCGCATTCCTCCAAACTCTAAAGAATCTGAGATGATGGTTCTGGGCTGCATGCTCACAAGTGTGAATGCGCTCAATATCTCGGCAGATTCGTTGCAGCCTCAAGATTTTTATTATACTGAGCATCAGACGATATTTTCTGTTTTAAAACTGGCATTTGTCTCAGACAAACCGGCCGATATTCACCTAGTTGCTGAAGAATTGAAGCGACAAGGGAAACTTGAGATCATTGGGGGAGTCAATTATTTAACAGCGCTTGCTCAATATGCTGGAACATCGGCGTTTATTGAAGAATATGTTGAATTACTGAAAGAAAAATCCATTCTACGACGGATGATCAGCGCTGCCCAGACGATTGAAAAAAATGCGCTCGATGAACCTGCAGATGTATTAGAAACACTCGATCATGCACAGACAATTCTCTTTCAAATTTCGCAAGAAAATCAAAGCACAGCGGGCATTACCATCCGAGATTTGATTTCGGGTTTAAAAGCAGAATCGAAGATTCCCTACTTAAAAGAACTTCAAGAAAGGCAGCAAGCTTTTAAAGAAAGAGATCCCAATACACCACCGGTTACAGGAATTCCTACCCATTTTATTGATCTTGATAAATTGTTAAACGGCTTTAATCCATCGAATTTGATGATCATTGCCGCACGACCTGCAATGGGAAAAACAGCATTGATGACCTCCATTGCAGAGAATATCTGTTTTCGCAACAACATTCCCGTTGCCTTTTTTTCTTTAGAGATGGGGGCCTCGCAACTATTGCACCGGATGATTTGTTCACAAGCCGAGCTCGAATCTGAAAAAATTATGACTGGTTCACTCAATGGTTCTGAATATCAACGTGTAGTTGCCTCAGTCAATATGATGCAGAAACATACAATGATCATTGATGATCAGCCGGGGATTAAAATTACCGATTTAAGGGCACGTGCAAGACGCCTTAAAGAGGCGTATAATATCGGATTTATTGTCATCGACTATCTCCAGTTACTTGGTGGATCAGGGACGCATCGTTCCCAAGAAAATCGACAAAACGAAATCTCTGAAATCTCCCGAATGCTCAAGAATTTAGCGCGAGAACTCAATATCCCTATCCTTTGCGCTGCACAGTTGTCTCGAAAAGTGGAAGAGCGGCAAGGTCATCGTCAGATGATGAGCGACCTTCGAGAATCAGGATCTCTTGAACAAGATAGCGACGTCGTTATGTTCTTGCTTAGACGTGAATACTATGATCCATACGATAAACCAGGCCTTGCAGAGGTGATCGTTGCCAAAAATCGCCATGGAGCTGTCGGAAGTGTCCACCTTGCCTTCCGTAAAGAAATTGCGCAGTTTGCCAATTATACCCCAATTCAAGCACAATCGGACGTTGCAAAAAACAACAAACAAGCATTTGCTGCCTTCTCACCCGAATGAGATATCTATTTTTTCTTTGGACACTCTCTTTATTTGGCCAACTTCAAGTTGATGTCTCAGCAAGTAGTGCCATTTTAATGAATGCGAAAACAGGGGCTATTCTTTATGAGAAAAATGCCCATTCACGCGCGTATCCAGCAAGCATAACCAAAATTGCAACAGCTCTCTATACGTTAGATGAAAAGCAGCCAAAATTAGATAAGCTAGTCACGATTTCTCATGATGCAGTTCGATTAAAGCCGGAGAAAGGAAAAGAGAAAGTCCCATCCCATTGGAATGAGATTGGGGGAAGTTCGATGAACTTGGTAAAAGGGGAGACGATCTCTTTTGAAGCTCTTTTATATGGAATGATGCGCATTTCAGGAAATGACGCGGCAAATGCAATCGCCGAAAATCTCTCCCCATCCATTCCCGATTTTATCAATGAACTCAACCAATATCTTGCGAAAATTGGCTGTCGAAACACAAATTTTTGCAACCCCCACGGACTTCATCACCAAGATCATTACACATGCGCCTATGATATGTGCTTGATCACACAAAAAGCCTTGCAAAACCCAAAATTTCGACACATTATTTCGAACGATTTTTATCAAAAAATGGCAACTAATAAACAGGCGAAGTGCGAAATCCAACAAAAAAACGCACTCGTACGCAATGGAAAATATTTTTATCCCCATGCATTGGGTGTTAAAACAGGGTACCATTCAAACGCCAAGTATACTCTCGTTGGTGCCGCAGAACGCAATGGGAGAGAGTTGATTGCTGTTGTTCTTGGTTGTGAAACGCGAGATGATCGATACAAAGATGCAATCAAGCTATTCAACGCTGCATTTTCAGAACCAGAAGAAACACGCATCTATTTTAAGCAGGGACATACATTCAATCATCAATTGAATGGGGCAAAAATAGCGCTTATAGGGGTTCTGCAATCGGAAATATCGATGACCTATTTTCCGTCAGAAGAGCCCGCATGTAAAGCATTTGTCCATTGGGATAAAACTGCCTTACCCATTCGTAAAGGACAAAAAGTGGGCTTCGTAAAAATCACTGACGCAACTGGAAATGTTTTGCAAAAGGGCGATCTATTTGCCAAAGAAGAGGTTAAGCCAACTTTTAGTCACAGGGTGAAAAACTTTTTCAATTAGAATAGACTATCCATTGTCAATACAACATCGACTATTTCAAAATGCCCGGCATTTTTTTTCACTCCATAGGGCGCGATGAGTGTAAGAAATACACTTTTCTTTGTTTTTGTTTCGGCAATGAAAAGACTTTTCTTCTCTCTTAGCTCCTGATCGCACGCTTTGCTAACAGTAAATTCCTCATTACAATATTTGATTTCGCATAAGTTGATGCAATGATCTGCTCGATCAATGAGTAAATCAATTTGAACGCCTCTTTTGCCGCTTCCCTTTGAAGATTTGTAAACCCATCCTGAAGCACTTGTTAGCACACCAGAAATGCCAAGAGCAGCTTTAATGTGAGACAAGTGTTTAAAACAACACATCTCAAAAGCATATCCTGCCCATGCGTTCCCTGCCGGGCTATTGAAGATGTTGAGCCAATATTGAGCATCGCGTCCGTTTAGATTTGCTTCTTTTGCTTTTATTATCCATTTCAAATAAAATAAAGAGTATTCGTCAATTAATTTGAAACGTTTTTCTTTCTTTGTAAATCCGAATTCTTTGATTGCCATGACAAAACCAGATTGTTCTAGTTCTTCTAAGACCATATTCATCCCTCCTCCAGTCGTCATGCTTGTGACGCGAGAGAGTTCTTCTTGAGTCAATCCTCCTGGACGCTCGGCTAATGCCTTCACAATTCTTACATGACGTCTATGATGTTCAAAAAGTGATGAATATAATTCTTCAAATTCGTCTTCAAGAGGACCTCCAAAACACAAATAACTAATGATTTGTTGTGCTGATTGTCCTTTCTGTATGTAACTTAAATACTTTGGAATTCCACCTATAGACATATAGATATCCAGAATTGCTTTTCGGGTAAGCGCAATCCCCTGATTTTGCAAAAAATCTTCTGTCTCCTTTAAATCAAACGGAAGTAAGCGCATTTCGGCCGTGAGTCTTCCATGAAACCCTCCTTTATTGTGAATGATTTTCTTGATCATCCATGAAGCTGCCGATCCGCACACAATGAGGATCACCCGGGGATCATCGGACATATACCGATTCCAAAAATGATCTAGGTCCTCTAAAAATCCTGAACGAGGGCTCGCAAGCCAAGGAAGTTCATCAAAAAAGAGGATAATGCGTTCATGGCCTTTTATTCTTTCAATCGCTTTTCTTAGCATGGCAAGCGCCTCAAACCAATCGTTTGGAATTTTTTGCTCGTTAAAAACTCTAGAAAATTCTTCTGCAAAATTCTTCAGCTGTTTGCCTTTTCTTGCATTTTTGATCCCTGTGAGAGCAAAGTATAAACCTTTATTTTTAAAATATTCACGTATGAGAAAAGTTTTACCTACCCTCCTTCTTCCGTACACGGCTAAAAACTCAGATTTTTTTGAAAAATGGATCTGTTCTAATATTTTAAGCTCTCTTTGCCTTGCAAAAATATGTTCCATCAAAAAATCCTTTTTCTCTCAATATCGCAGAATCTATCAAAAAAGGCAAGATTCCGCTATTTATCGACCAAATTCGCAGAATCTCCTGTCTTTTAGTAGATTCTGCGAGATTTAGGGGGATTTTCGTAGAGTCATCATTTTTTTGACATAAGCAGTCTTGTAGAAAGAAGGAGATGTAAGGAGGAGATAACTTATGCCATAACTCCTGTATTATTTAAAATTTCAATTAGTATTATTTCCCGCTTACGGGCAACCTATACTTCAGGGGCGACCATTTAGCCTTTGAAGATGCCGAGACGCTTGAAGAGCTGATGACAAATGCGATCGGCCATCCGCCGTCAAAGGGAGAGTCTGTCCACGTCAACCAGTTCGGGCTCACCGTTTAGGATGCTTCGCTCCTAGACGCTAAAGAGATATTAGTGAGGAGGGTCTTTTAGAAACAGTCTGCAATTTTTCTTTTTTCCCCACCGCAGCTTTAAAATTTGGTCCTCAGCTCAGCCTCGACTTCATTTTTTTTGAAATAACTACCGTACTCTCCATGATAGCCAAACGTAAATTCAAACCGCCCCGATGCCGTTGCAATGCCGACCCTAAGAGTTGGGCACACGAGGTTATTCATGGGTTTTAGGCCTTTGACGGTGAACGTGCACGATTCTCCAATGAAGTTAGACTTGGTCTTCTTGCCAAGGTAGCGGATTTCTCTAGCGTAGCTCAATGCAAGGTCTATCATGGCATTGACATGTCTGAAACACCTCATGTAGTCAAAGCCGAGTCCTGCCTCCGGGCGCAATAGGTCGTATTTCTTTTCATTGACATGGAGGTCAAGCCCATGGGCGAACTTTTCTTTGTAGCCGTTCTGTATCACATAGATGTAATCGAGACCTGCAAAGGGATACAAATGGAGATTGCCGTGCTCGGTCTTGAATTTGAAACCATAGCCTGCGCCGAGATGTCCCATTACCTGGTTCGATGCCTGACCGTGGTATGCTTTGCGCTTCACCGTATCGGAAAAGCCCGGGATAGACTCGCTGAACTTCATTTTTCGCGTGGCTTCAATCGAGCTGTAGAGATAGGAGAACAGTCCATCGATGAACCAGCCGTGCGAGGCCCAGATAGTAGCCAATGATCCCGCGTAGGTCTTAAAGTTGCCTTGAGAGCTCGGAATGTCGACATTGCTCCCCACAAAGGAAAACCCGCTTGAGACCGTCCAGTGTTCGGGAGTTTGGTAGTCGAGGGCTGCAGTGAAGCCTGCAAAATTTTCGCGGTAGCCTTTGAGCAAGCCGCGGCCTTGCTGATACGTCCATTCCGCAAACGGTGTTGCCCAGAAGCGCCACGGTTGATGATCCGGACAGGAGGAGAGTCGTTGCTCATAAAGGTGGTCGGTGTAAACTTGGCGGATACGCTCGGCGACATTTTCTTGTGCAAAGGCGATGTTGTTTAGGTTAGCCGGTTGCATCTGGTTAAAGGAATTTTGCCGCTGACTTTGGGACTGAAGGTTGAGGATTTCAAGAAGCTCTGCGAAGCTTGAAGGATAGTTGCCGGCCAATTGAATGAAACACTTTGCGACTTTTCCAGCATTGCCTGATACGGAAAATGTATTCATTCCCAGAAATTGGAGCATTACATCATTTGCATTGTACTGTAAGTTGAAATTGAAAAGTGTGGGATTAATGAGTGTAAAGCCGTTACCCGAGCGACTAATTCCCCCTGATGCAGTCATGATCGTGTAGACGCTTTTAGGCAAAGTCAATTCAAGCGGAGCTAATGTCAAAGTTGATCCGCTGTTGATAACCACAGTACCCGTCGCAGCAATGGCATCTGAAGATGTATTATCGATTTCGAGCAGATAATTAGAGCCTGCATTAAAGACGGCTGAAGACATATTAATTGAACCAATCGAGTTGCCCGGAGAAATTGTGCCATTTATAGTAACGTCGCGTAGTGTCCCTGTCCCTCTCAAGACTGCGCCGCTCGTTATAATTGTCGGAGTCGTAATGCTGCCATTAACAATAAGAGTACCAGCAGATACCGTTGTTGTTCCTGTGTAGGTATTGGCGCCATTAAGAGTCAAAGTGCTAATCCCGCTCATGATAATACCACCAGTAGATACACTGCCACCTCCTGCACCGTTATCGCTTTGAATGTCTGAACTTATCGTCAAAGGAGAGGAAATGGAAAAATCGATCGTGCCGGAAGAAGCTATGAAAATATCCTGGCCCAATGCTTGGCCAGTGGTAGCGTTTCCTCCTCCTGATGCTCCTGCAGTAATCCCACTTCCCAAAATATTGATTATCCCTTGAAAGGTCAGATTGGCAAGTTGATCGACAAAGATAGAGCCTCCCAAGGCAGATCCTC
>DAIDIM010000129.1 GCA_027459365.1 Chlamydiota bacterium | reverse complement strand
ATGGCTGTCCGCTTTGATGAGTCGCTGATTCGCCCGGTGGGAAGAGTGGCTCGCGGTGTACGTGGAATTACATTGCGCGATGAGAAAGACATTGTTGTCGGATGTGAAGTGGTCACACCAGAGAAGAACATCCTTGTTGTTTGCGAAAATGGCTACGGAAAACGGTCGAATGTCGAAGATTTCAGACAAACCAACCGCGGTGGAATCGGGGTGCGCTCGATCATTGTTTCTGAAAGAAATGGAAGCGTCGTCTCAGCCCTCACTGTGACAGATAAAGATAGCGTTCTCCTCATGTCGAAAATGGGACAAGCTGTTCGGATTCCGATGAGTGATGTGCGTATCATGGGAAGATCGACACAAGGGGTGCGCCTTGTCAACTTGAAAGAAGAGAATGACTTTGTGGTTGGAGCCCAAAAAATTGAAGCAGGAACAGCAGAAATTACAGAATCGTAGATTCATCACATTTGAGGGAGGGGAGGGGGCCGGGAAAACGACTTTAATTGAAGAAATTTCCCACTATCTCACCTCTCGAGGATTTGAAGTATTAAAAACAAGAGAACCTGGAGGGACACCTCTTGGCGACAAAATACGACAGCTTGTTTTAGAAAATCGAAATGAAAAAATCTCCCCCCTTGCCGAACTTGCCCTATTTCTAGCATCCCGCGCGCAACATGTCGAAAAGGTCATCGAGCCTGCCTTAAAACAAAATAAGATCGTCCTCTGTGATCGCTTTAACGATTCCTCTATTGCTTATCAAGGAATTGCCCGCAATTTAGGGAAAAAAGAAGTTGAAAAAGCATGCCAATTTTTCTCTCAAAATCTGGAGCCAACACTCACCTTTTATCTCGATATTGACCCAAAAATTGGGATGTCGCGTATTTCAAAATCGCGCACAATCGACCGGATAGAACAAGAAGATTTTTCCTTCCACATTCAGGTGCGCAATGCATTTTTGAAAATTGCTTCAGAAAATCCACAAAGAATTTTTGTGATCGATGCAAGTTTACCAAAAACCCAAGTTCAACAAATGGCAATAAAAAAATTATGTTCGATCATATCGTAGGAAATGAGCCGATCAAAAGCTACTTTTCCAAAGCTGTGCATTCCAATACTCTCCCTACAGCTCTTTTAATCACTGGAATTCAAGGAGTTGGAAAAACTCTTTTTGCCCACGCACTTGCATCCTATCTTTTGCAAACAGACAAACCAGTGTCTGATCCCGTAAATTCATGCACTTTTGACGCAGGTCAAAAGACCATGAATTTACGGGATCAGACACTAGAGACCCATCCCGATTTTCATCCCTTAAAACCTGAAAGTAAAAGTGGTCTTCACTCCATTGAGTCACTCAGAAATCTGATCGATGAAGTTTATTCCAGTTCCTATCTAAATTTTGGAAAAGTATTTATCATTTACGATGCCCATCGAATGCAAACAGCCGCTGCAAACGCCATTTTAAAGACTTTGGAAGAACCAAATCCTGATACGACACTGATCCTCATCTCATCTGATGCAAATGCAATTTTGCCCACCATCCGTTCTCGCTGTGCATTGATTGCATTAAAACCGATCCGAGAAGATCTCATCGCAGCGCATCTCTCAACAATGGGACATGATCCAAAATGGGCAAAAATCTCTTTAGGATCCATCGGCCATGCAATCAAGCTCGCCACACAGCCTTCCTTCGAACAGGCGATTTTCGATCTTTTAAACAATCGGCCCATCTATCCTAAACTTCTTGCAGCATTAGAAAAAATCGAAGCCCTGGTTGAAACAGAAGATCCTTTAGAGAAAAATCGAAATGTCGAAAGACTTTTTAGCGCATTTCTGATTTGGCATCGAGACCAATATGCACTACAATTTGGAGGCAAGCCCTATTTCCCTGAAAATAAACTAGCCTCTTTCCCCCTTCTTTCCTTAGAAAAGATCATTGTCCTAGTCGATCAAGCGCGCATGAATTTTCAAAGAAATATCAAGCTATTCAGCTGTTTGGAACAGCTTTTTACGTGAGTTCTGGAACTTCATTAGTCTGTTCTTCTTCACCATCGGAACTTATTGTCATCCCGAGTTCTCCATCAGAGTCTTCATTTTTGATTGTTTTTTGAGCAGGCTCCATCTGGACTAATAAAGTAAAAATTACTTATCTTTAATAAATGCTTATTGCTATTTTGGGAGGTGAATAGAACGGAAACAATGTCCCAGTCCGGCAATCACATTTCCCATGAGTGATCCAACAAGTGAACCTACGAACGCTGCAGCGATTCTTTGACCAAGAGTTTCACCGCCTGTTGCAAAACCGGTCACCGCCCCCACAGTTCCTCCGCGGTATCCACCTTCAAGCATGTCTGTACCCCATGACTTATCGTGATCTGAGGTCCCATATCGGTATGCTTGATACATTGTTTCGGTAAACCCGACTACAATCGCCGCTGTACTCCCAGAGTTTGTGCAAGCTTGTACCGTTCGAATGACAGATTCTGTATTCATAAAAGTTGCTGGGCCGATATCGATAGGTTTGCCGTTCGAAACCAGTTGGACAGACTTTGTATTTTCCCACACATCATGAATCAATTCCTCAGTTTTTTCTCCTGCAATCCTGACTCCCTTTGAACATCCCCAAGCAGCGATACCCGATAGTGCGACTTCTCCCAAGCCTATACCAACATCTGTAGCTCTTGCCGGTGATAATGATGTCATAATTAATCCTCATTTGAAATTTTTGAATGTGAGTATACCAGAATCTTATCTTAATTTGCCAGACCAACCAAGTTTAGATCGAAGGGTAGAAAAGTATTCATGGCGATGAAGTGTGACTAATTTAAATGTTTTTTTGGATTGTTGAATGGTCACTTTCTCTTGAGATCGCAAGATGAGAGCTTTGAGCCCATCAGCGCGAACATCAATTGGGTCATAATGGCTCAAATATTGAATCTGAATCGTGTGGTTTGCAGTCAGTACGATAGGTCGATTTGAAATCGTATGTGGGCATATAGGTGTAATCACAATTGCATTAAGAGAGGGACTTAAAATTGGCCCCCCGGCAGATAAAGAATATGCTGTTGACCCGTTAGGGGTAGAGATAATGACTCCGTCGGCAACGAACGTATTGAGATATACGCCATCGATATGCAATGAAAGTTCAATTAAGCTATAGTTTTGCCCTCGATGGAAGACTATGTCGTTCACTGCGTATAAATGTCCCTTTTCTGAGTGAGCTTCTATTGCAATCCGTTGTTCAATATTAAATTTGCCCATCAGCAATTCAGTCAAGCTCTGATTGATATCACCGAGAGGGATATCTGCCATAAAGCCGAGGTGACCCAAATTAATCCCTAATATTGGCGCATCAATGTATTGGAAATTGTGCGTGATCCTTAAAAGGGTTCCATCGCCTCCCATCGCGATCAGAAAATTGATATCTTCTGCTTTGACCGAGTCGAGAGGTTTTGCCCCGATGCGTTGGGCTTTTTCATTTTCAGCAACAACAATGACCCCCTTTTTTTCTAAGAATTTTCGAATTTCGATTCCAAGATCAAAGGAGAGACTTTTTTTTTCGTTTGGGAAAAGGGCAATGATCATATGTCAGCAATTTATCATCACGTTATCATACAAGACAAATTCAAGCCCATGAGATTTTATAAGGGAATATTTTGATGAGCACTCCCAAGTAAGCTTGCTTTCCCATGTCTCTTTCTATATACTCTTTTGTCCATATGAAAGTTTCTCTTTTAAAAGATAGGGCAGGAGCCCGTCTCTTTTTCTATATGTTTGGCATCGTTTGTCTTTTAAATGTGAGTTATACGATTTTGCGCTCTTGCCGGAATGCACTAACCGTGGCTGATCTTGGTGGAGGTGCTGGATCGATCCCTTGGTTTGAACTTTGCGGCACTATGCCTGGTGCAGTCTTAATGACTTTGGCCTTGACATATTTGCTGAACCGTCATCCGATTCGACGTGTTTTTTTTACAGTGCTCATCACTTTCGTCGGTTTCTTTCTTGTTTTTTCATTTCTTATTTATCCTTTATTGCCTTATTCAAAAACTTTTTTTACAAATCCCTCAATTGCAAACCTTATTCCCATTATTGCTTCAATGATTTTTTTTGTTATGGCGGAGCTTTGGAAAATCGCGCTACTCACGGTCCTTTTTTGGGGAATGGTCAATCAATATGTCCCTTTAGAAAATGCAAAACGTTATTATGCACCCTTGATGCTCGGGGGAAGTGTTGGGACGATTTTTGCTGGGCCTATTATTTCCCTTTGCACAGCTGATACAATCTCACATCGTACTTGGAGTGAATCTCTCTGTCTTTTGATGTGTGCTCTCACAATCCTTAGCTTGATAGTCGGTTGGCTTTTTTCTCGCCTTTGGGGAGAATTTTCTCAAGTAAAAGTAGTGCAGACAAAAGAAAAGAAAGAAACGTTATCTGTCTGGTCAAGCATATTGATTTGTTGTAGATCTCGCTACCTTCTCCTTTTAGCATGGGTAACAATTGCCGATTACATCGCCTATGCTTTGGGTGAAATCATTTTTTTAGATTTGCTCAAACAAAAGTTTCCCGATCCAAGAGACTATTGTGATTTTATGGG
>DAIDIM010000081.1 GCA_027459365.1 Chlamydiota bacterium | reverse complement strand
GGTCCGATAATAATGTTTATGACGAAGGAATATACAGAGGAGAAAATTGATGAAAAAACAAGATCAACAAAAATACGCACAAATCGGTGCTAAAGCATGGATCGATCCAAAATTCAAATCGAAACTCATCGCAAGTCCTGAAGCGACCCTCAAAGAAAATGGAATAGATAGCAAGGGTATGAAATGTAAAGTTGTTGAGGCTCAAAAAAATGAATTCTATTTTGTAATACCCGCAAAACCGGAAGGCAATTTGTCAGAAACTGAGTTAAAAAACGTTGCAGCAGCTGGGAGTGTTATCTGTAATCCACTATGTGGGGGTAATTGCTCTTAACGAACGCAATTACGTGAGCAAACAGTTCAAAGAGGAGCAAGAGGACTTTGGAATATCTAACTTTTAAAGCAAGCATTCAGGCGGAAATCCTTTCGCCAACAAGTGTCGTTCTACTTGGAGAAAATAAATCTCGCTGTCTTTTGAAAGGGAGAGATTATGTACTCTTATGTCCCTATCTTAAGAAAAAATATTCGATCGATCAGATCATTCAACGTTTAGAAAAAAAGCTATCAGCAACTGAAATTTATTACGCCCTTTTTCGCTTACAGCAGAAAGGGTTTTTAGATGAGCATTGCTCGATTTTGCCAAAGCAAGTGTATGCTCTTTGCGATCTTCTCAATGTTCCAGTCGTGGAGGCTGAAAGTCGGATCCGCAATACCACTATTTGCATACAGACATTTGGGAAAGTGTCTGCTAAGCCTTTCATCGCGGCACTTAAAAGCCTTTCGTTAAAAGTGGGCGATGAAGGAAATCTGCAAGTTGTGATAACCGATAACTATCGGCATCCGGAAATTAGAGAAAAATATCTCAAGTCCAAAACCCCCTTTTTCCTGATAAAACCTACATCGTCTGAAATCTGGATTGGTCCTCTGATCATTTCCGGGGAAACTGCTTGTTTTGATTGCCTTTTGAGTGCGCTTAAGAGAAATGCAAAAGAGGAACTCATTATCGAAAGAGAAAGAGGAATAAAAAGTCCCATCACGATTCAAAAAGCGACAAACTCAACCACAAGTGCAATCGCCTACAACCTCGCAGCACATGAAATTTTTAAATGGATCGTACAAACTTCAAACTCAAATATAGAATCTAAAATAGTGACTTATCACTTTCCGCTACTGGCCATTGCTTCTCATCATGTCATTAAAACAATGGATTGCCCGACCTGTGCAAGCAATGCGGATAAAGATCAGCCAGAACCCATTCTCCTGACAAATCAGAAAAAATATTTTACTGAAGATGGTGGGCATCGGATTCGAACTCCCGAGGAAACCTATAAAGCATACGAACATCTGATCAGTCCAATTTCAGGAATCATTGAATTTTTAAAACCAAATTTTGAAGATCCTACGGGTCTCATACATGTATATGCTGCGGAACACACACAACAAGGACCCCATTTTCAAAGCTCCCGTTCTTTGAATGGATCGAGAAGTGGTAGCGCAGGAAAAGGGAAAACGCAAGCTCAATCAAAAACAAGCTGTCTTTGCGAAGCGATCGAAAGATATTCCGGGATTTTTCAAGGTAACGAAAGAAGGGAGAAACATAGTTATAATGAAATAAAAAATAATGCGATTCATCCGAACTCTATTTTATTATTTAGTGACCACCAATATCAAATAAAAGAGGAGTGGAATAAAACATGTATTGCTCATCATAAGATTCCTGATCCTTTTGATCCAACGAAAATCGTTGATTGGTCTCCCGTCTACTCAATGACCGAAAAGCGGTTCAAATACATTCCAACCGGGATGTGTTACTACTCGTATCCGACGACAGAACATTTTTTCTCAGGAGACTCGAATGGATGCGCAGCCGGGAATACAAAGGAAGAGGCAATTTTACAAGGTTTTTTTGAGCTGATCGAACGTGACAGCTGCGCAATATGGTGGTATTCTCGGTTCAAATGTCCAAAAGTGGATTTAAAAAGCTTTGGAGATGCCTATATTGGTCAATTAATCGACAGCTATTCGGCGATGGGTCGCTCTCTTTGGGTTCTTGATATTAGAATGGATTTTGATATTCCAACTTTCATTGCTGTTTCTATCGACTCGCAAAGTCGAGGGAAAATTCTCTTTGGCCTAGGTTGCCATTTTGATCCAAAAATTGCCCTTCATCGCGCCCTTTCAGAAATGAATCAATGTTTGCCATTTTTAAAACATCTTGATAAAAGTCCAGAAAACGAAAAGCAAGAGATATTCAACACAATGCAAAAATGGCTGATCAATGAGCACATCGATTCACATCCTTACTTCCTTCCAAATGGGCAAGAAAAAAAATATAAAGATTATCTCCGTTTCGATACTGACGATCTGAAAGAAGACATCCTCATCTGTCAAAATATGGTAGAAAAAAAGGGGATGGAAATGCTGATTTTAGATCAAACGCGACCGGATATCAAATTACCAGTTGTGAAAGTGTTTGTGCCGGGACTTCGTCATTTTTGGAATCGATATGCGAAAGGCCGATTATATGATGTCCCTGCAAAGCTTGGCTTTTTACAAAAACCACTCCAAGAAGAAGAACTAAATCCAATTCCCTTCTTTTTTTAAAGGAATTCCTCATGCACATTCATTTAAAACCAGAAATCAATATCGAAGAATTAAACAATCAGGAAGCTGTACTTCATTTTCCCCATAAAAAAATCAGTCTGAGGAATTTTCCCTTACAAAATTTTCAAAAAAAAGAGGTTGATGAATCTAGCTCTCCCGAGTTTTTTTATCTTTTAGAAATTCTTAAAAGAGCATCGGCAGTTGCCTATTCACTTTTTTCTCATGAGGAATTACTGCTTACCCTCATTCCCAACTACAATACCCATTTAGATATCGATAAACATAAGGAAATTGACCCAAACATTTCTCTACAAATTTCTCGTTTTGCATATCTAAAAATTGAAAAAGATAGATTGATCCTCAAGTCACCATTACTTTCTGGGGAAATCATTTTCAAACATCCCAAATGCCTTTTATTATTTCAGGCACTTGTCTCACCAAAAAATATAGAACAGCTAATCCAAGCATTCCCTGAAATTTCAAAAGATGCAGTTCATGATTTTTTTTCCTTGCTCTACCAATCACATCTTTTAAGTAATGCTGACCAAAACTCATCATTAACCTTTTGGGAATTTCACGACCTTCTTTTCCACACACACAGTCGACAAAGAACAGATCAACCATGTGGCGGAACATTTCGGTTCTTAAAACATCTACCTCCTCTCCCACCATTAAGGGAGATTCCCTCTCATACAATTCCCCTCTTTAGACCCGATCTTGATGTTTTAATGAAGTCGGATCCCCCTTTTATCGAAGTTATGGAAACAAGAAAATCTATTCGCGAACAAGGGGAAAATCCCATTACCAAAGAACAATTAGGTGAATTCTTCTACCGCGTTGCACGTGTGAAAGAGACGTTAAAAACAGAACATTATGACGTGACAAAACGTCCGTATCCTGGCGGGGGAGCCTGTTATGAATTAGAACTTTATCCGCTTATCCATCGATGTGCTGGAATAGAACCTGGCTTATATCGCTACCATGGAGACATCCATGCATTGTCTCCATGCCCAATTACACATGATGAGATAGAAAAATTTCTCACTGCGGCTAAAAATGCAACAGGAAAAAAAGATGAGTCTCCACAAATACTCATTTTGATTGCTGCAAGGTTTGGACGGGTTTTTTGGAAATATGAAACGATCGCTTATTCTCTTATATTAAAAAATGTTGGAGTTCTCATTCAGACGATGTATTTGACCGCAACTGCCATGAAATTAGCCCCTTGCGCAATCGGAGCTGGGAATTCCGACCATTTCGCTGAAATTGCGAAGACCAATTATTATGAAGAGACCACCGTCGGGGAGTTCATGTTGGGAAGTATTTCGTAAGTCATTTATAATTAGAAGAAAAACGGAATCGGATTTAACTCTTGTTCCGTGAGTTTTCTCGGCAAAAGACCCATTTCCACTGGCACATCATAAAGTCTTCCTGGGGCAAATCGATTCCAAAAATGTCTAAGTCCTGGCACGAATACCTTTACCACAGAAAGACCAATATTTGGACGAGTTTGATCGAGAACAAGCATTTCTAGTCCCTTTGCAGCAACCGCTTTTTGACAGGCGATGATATCATCCTTCAGATCACCAGTATCATGATAAGTGTAATCAGACGCTTGTTTTTTAGGAGCATTCTGAAGAGGCTTTAAATGGGGATGATTTTCTAATATTTCATGATGAAGCCATTTACGGATAGCGATCTGTTTTTGATTGTTATTTTTTGAGGCATCATAAAGCTTTAAAATTAATAATGCCTGATTCATTTCAGTGAGTGCGCGTAAAAGTGCAATTTTTGAATCGAAATGATTCCCAAATCCCATGCAGATTTCTCCTCCGTTTTCATTACATGAAATCGCTGCAAATGTTGGAATCTTGATATCCATTGTAATATCAATGACGTAAAATTTACGGTTCAGTGATTGATAAGCCGTTTTTAGCCTAGCGATATGAGGATCGGTATAACTATTTAAATCTACCTCTGGGTGTTGAAGACGATTATACCACCAAATGGCAACAGCATCTCTTTCTATGAGTTCAAAAAATCCTTGTAGAATGGCCTCTTCTTTGGTAGTTCCTGCAGCATTTCCATTCGAATTTGCATATGCAAATTTTTTTTTGTCCATAGAGAATGGATATGAAAAATAACAGATGGCTGTTGGAATCCATTTAAATTTGTTTTCAGTTAATGACCAGACAGGTGACCAATGAATTTCTTCATTTTCATCGAAAGGCTCAGGAATAAGATGAACAGGGGCATGATGCGTCTCATTCCACTCAAATCTAATTTCATATTGATGTTTGCTAAATTGCAAAAGAGACTCAGGATGAATTGCAGTTTCCTGAATGGGATGATATGTACTTTGTATGATGGATTCATTGCCCTGATAGACGCCTGAGAATCTTTCCACTGCTTCACAAAGACAACTCGTTTTCCCTTGGATTGCTGTTTTCCCTTTTCCACCACTTGTAGTTCTAGGTAATTTAAAAATCATTGGGGGAGAAACAGATTCAATTAAATGACTGGCCTCATACGTATGCATGTGCGGGGATTGAATCTGAGATAAAGGAACTAAATAATCGATAATCCCCGTGATAGGACTGATTAAATGTTTATACTTTTCATATGTTTCATCAGCGGAATGGATCCGGTGACCGCCATCGTCTGTAAAATATTTCTTTTGGTTTTGCAGTATTATAGGTGTAAGATGATCTTTATCGATAATATCACAGTTTGCGCAAGAGATTTTTGAAAGGACTTGATGAGTCGTTATTTGAGCATGAAGAAAATGATAAGATAATATTTTTGTTTCTAATTCTTGGTTTGTTCCGAGCACAATCCATTTGAAGATTTCATTCGCTGCCAAATGATAAGCCATCGAGCTCATAGACGTATAGATCAGAGGTTCTCGTGGTTTATCTTTTGCGATCCAAGGTTCGCAGTTCCTATATAAAGCGTCTGTTAGACAATCTAGACAAGGTGTTTTTTCGGGATTAAAAAGAGGCCCTATCCAGATTTCTGTAGAAGTTGGCTTTATTAATAAATAAGGTGTGTTGATTTGATTGCAAAATTCTTTTAATCTTGGGTCTAGATAATTCTCTGAAACAATAATTGCAAGATGCCCATTTTTTTGTATTTTTATTGATAAACTGTTTAAAGAGCTGCTTAATTGATCTGTATTGATGTCGAAAGAATGAATAGAAACAGAGGTTTGTTCAGTTCGATCAAGTGCCTTTTTATACGGAATATTCAAAAGATTACAAAGTATCTTGATTGATTTATGCATTTCACTAAAGACTTCTTCAATCAAACCTTTTTCCTTCAGTCGAAGGAGAACATAATAGACATCATGTGCTTCAAATTGTTCTTCCAGTGCGTGCACAATTTCATCTTGCGAATGAATGCCTTGAGAAAGATAAGGAATTAAACATTCATAAATTTTTCCTTCTAGAAGATGATGATTTTTATTCTCGTCGAATAGAAGAACTTTTTGCGGGGCAAGGAGTTTTGCGTGGATATAAGCCTTAAAGCCAAGCGAAGAAAGCATGTGTCCTTTCCATTAATCAACTTATTTGGAAGATTATAAAGCCAATTTTCGTTTCTCTTGGAGAAGTATCTTTGAGTAAAAATTGGTAAGCGCTGAAATTACTTACAAGTCGTACAACAAGGATCGCTCCCACTGTTACCTGCAGCAGCAATATTTCTTAATTCTGTTTCTGAAAAAGAGCCTTCTGGTTTTTCCGGGAGAATAAGACAGTATTCGTTTTTCCTAGCTTGTATAATTTTGAAATTACCGTTTTTTGCACTGATTCCATGTTCTTTCAAAACTTGGTCTGGATTCGCAAGTAATTTAGATTTAAATTGAGGATCCATCCAGGCTTTTGCAATAACTTCGTTCCATTTTCTGCGATTTTCTTCAAGGTTATCTTGTTTCATTTTTTTCTCTTTAATTTTTTATCTTGATCCAGACTGTAGTGAAAAATTTATTTATGATGCAAATCTTTTTTAAGTCACCCTGAATAGAGTGTAGGAAAGGAGTACTCTCCTGGTTTTTTTTAATTACGTCGCGTTAAACAATAATTCTTATGAAGAGACCACCGTCGGAGATTCCTCGCCGTTCAAAAATCTAGTAACTTTATCGTGACTCATCCGACCTTCTAATAGATCTGAAATACCCACTGCAGTTGCATATTGATTTTGAGCAATTAAGTAATCCGAATAGATATCGAGCATTTTGTTCATAACCTCTCTCCAAAGATTGAACAAAAGTTTTACACTCAATCGACGTGTTTGATCAAATGATTTTTAAGGGCTTTTGCGTAAGGTGAGTTACCAATAGGGTCGGGAGAGATAGAGAGCAGCCACAGACACATTGTGCAAAAGAGACTGAAAATTGCAGGTGCATGGTGGAAAACTGAAAGTGCTCATGCAATGCTTCAGCTACGAACAGCGCGGCTAATGAATATTGGCAAGATTATTGGAAAAAAAATAGAGCTGCCTAAATCTCAACCTCTACCATTATACTTCCGCCCACAACCCCTTTTTTTCTTAACTTTGATTAGAAAATAGGGTATTTTAGAGTACTGGAACATTAAAATCTCTTCATATGTTTATGGGGCTTAAAAATTCCCCCAAGGCAGTTCGAGTCAATTCTTCTCCACCCATCCGCTATAGAAATCAAAATGAAGGATCAATTGGGAAATCCTGTCCTATATAGACTTCTGTCTATTCCATTTTATCTCATCGGCGAACTACCAAGATTACTTAACTTAAGCTTTGTCCTTGTTAAAAATCAAAACTAACAGAGGTCATTAATCCATGGACATACAGATTGCCACGCGGTGATTGTGTTTTTCCTGGAACTAAAGAATCTGTAAATGAGATAAACATATTTTGATCAAAAAAGACTTGAAATTGATAACTTGCATTGATTGTAAAATAGAGCATTCTGCAGAAAAAATAGGTTCCATAACCAAATCCTAATTCGGAATCAAAATGAGCACGTACTGCTTGAATATTCTTTTCTTTTAAAAAAAGCTGTGAAGCAGACAAGGTTTGTCCCGAAGCGGCTGAAGCTCCTTGGAAGATCTTCAGCTTTGTATATTGTGTGAAAAGTAAATCAAAGCTGCTATCGCCAAAAAATGTGAATCCTGCACCAAGATTCCAATTTGTTTCAATTCCAATCCTCGGTCCAATGCCCCAGCATTTTGAGGATTGAGTTATAGATAATGCGTTGGTAAAGAACAAAGTAGGAAATGAGGGATTTCCGTAGTTTACTTCCATTTCCTGGTGAATCCAGTTAGCTCGAATGCCGACAAATGGACGATAGGATAAGTCTAGTCCGACTCCATATGATCTTCCCAACTCTAAATCGAGAAATTGCATTTTCAAATTCCATTTCTCATCTCCATTCAGAAAGGAAATAAAAATACCTGGCAATTGCCAAGCAGGGTAGAGAATGTACACACTAGTTGGGTCTAATGAAACCGATGCATGGGCGTTATTTTTGTACCAAGTATATTCAAGAAAAAGATCCCAATCATCACGACCTAAATTATAACCTAACCCTATTTGAAAACCTGGGTCATAATTAAAATTAAGAGAGGCAATTGTCCCATTGACTAGATACGTTTGATCACTCAAACTAGAGACAATCCCTAGATCCATATTGGGTTGAGTTGCCTTCCAATAAATAAAACTAAACTCAGTGTAAATATCTCTACCATCACAAATTTCAATACGAGTGGGAATGTTATATCCAAAAGTAGGAGGGCAGCATGCTTCGTCTTGTCCATATACGAAAGAGGTTGCGAGGAGCATCAATAGGGGAAATATTTTCATATGTAGTCCTTAAAATGAGTAGCCTATATTGAGTTCAATTCCAGCGAATAGATAGGTATTTCCTGGAACATGGAGCGAAGTTCCTGCTTGCGATCTAGCAGATGTATGACCATCTCTCCAGTATTCAAAAAATGGTTCTAAAACAATAAAAGTGTTTTCTGTCATTCTCATTGTGATAGGAAGTTCGCCTCTAAAATTACCTAATTTATTATTCAAAGCCCATCTTGCTCCTTTCAGAGGATGAATCGTGACGCTTGAAAAGACCTGTGGCATCCAGTGAAAGTTGATTCCAATCCATGCATATGCATTCATCCGTTCTCTATACAAAAATCCGAGTGGGACATAAAACTCATCGTAACGAAAGCGCACCTTATTCCCTAACCGGATAACTTTTTCGCTATTTCGACGAAATCCAAAGCCCGAAAAAAGGGTAAGCATCCTCTCTTTACAGCTGTTACCCCATGTATAGCCGAGCCGCTCCTCTACGTCGATTTGTACGAGAAACCGATCTCCGCTTCTATTTGTATTACCCTGTTTCCAGCTGAGAGAAGCACCGGCATAGAACCGATCATATGTCTTGTATTCATATAATCCTTGCGCTCCGCCAAGGCTTCCTGCAGTGGAGTGGTAATCTGTGGGTTTAATGTAAGCGTAAGTATAACTGCCACCGATTGAGAGATGAGATACAGGTGGTGGACAATCGGGAATACAACATTCTGAATAAGGTACATAGCATGGCACAATGTTTTCTCTTTCTCGAGGCATGCGTGGATTCCAGGAAACGAAATCATCAGATATTTCCTGCGCGCTAAGATCATCAGATATTTCCTGCGCGCTAAGTGAGACTATACAACAAAAGAAAAGGATTAAAAAATGCACTTTCCAACCTCGGTAAAAAAAGGTTTATTTTTATCTATTTTGAGCATAGTATTCTTTTTTAAAAAAGGAAAGAAAAATGTTTAAAAAATGGTATTTTTACTGGTGTTTTTCTCTGGTTTTTGTCAATGCGGATTATTGCCCTCGTTATACGACTGATCAAAATCCTTTTTACAATGAATTTGTTTGCGATGAAAAAAACATCACTGCAGAAATTGATCTCACTCCTGCATGTAATGGGATTACACCGACTCCTTCTCCAATAAGACCCCCTTTTCCTCCTATTCCCCCTATCCCACCTTTTCCTCCTTTTCCACCAGGCCCACCACCACCCCCAGGTCCACCACCACCACCGCCTATTAATCCCATTCCTCCTGTTAACAAGGCAGGATATTTTCCTTTTATTATTACGAATAATACGGGCCTTCCGAGTAGCGAAATTTATCTATTTGCATATCTTCCTATTTTTTATTCTGTATTTCAACTTGTACAAACATTTCCAGGTCAGTTGACTCAAGTTCAGATAACACCTACCACTTTTTCTCCAAATTACTCTTATACTTTGAATCAATTACCTGTTTCAACAACAGGTGCAAATGATTACTTATTATATTTTCCTAATGGAGCAGTTTCTGCAAGTATCTACTTCTCTATTCAGAGACCTTTATTTTTGAATGTTACTTTGTCAGGAGCAATAGTTCCTCCTCAGAGTAATATATTTAACGATCCTAATTTCAATGTGTTTTATGATTTTTTAGAGTTGACATTACCACTTCCTCCTCGTCTGCCTCCGCCACATATCCCTTCCCCAGTTTCCATGAAAACAACACAAGTTAATAATTTTGGTTTGTCAATGAAATTAGGCCTATATACATTCAACCCAAATCAACCTACTGTAAAGACACCATTCATTGACAATGGAATTGCATCAAATCCTGTGGGATTCACGCAAAGTAGAGATGATCTTTTTGGTTTTTTAAATGCTGGGATGACTCTGAATCCACCATGGAATAATCTTTTAATTCCTTTTCGTCCAAATCCATATGTAAAGACACCTCCCACCACATATCTACGTGCGTTTTCTCCGAAATTTGGAGCTCTTTCTCCAATTCCAGAACCTCTAGGAGGACTTTATACCATTCCAAAATTTCCGCCAGATTATCTTTCCACTCCTTCGGGACAGAGTTATTTGAATGAATTGTTCAATTATTACGAAACGAACCCCCTTTATATTCAAGCTGATATAGGAAGCATGCAGATTTATACAGGTACTTCGAATGGAGGTACTTTAACATTTACATCTAATTCCTACACAATAACGATAAATAAAGGAGACCTAACAGTTGCAAATATGTATTCTGGGACCCTTCCTGTAAATTCAACAAATGCTCCTCCTGATGATCAAAACGCTTTAAGAAGTTATTTTTCTTGTGCTTTTGTGGTTGGATTATTAGGAGTTCCAGGAGTATACGACAATTCTAACACTCCTTTAAATCAATCCAATCTACGCACACACCAGCCAACAACAGCGGGAAATACACTTCCCGCTTATTACAATCCCACATTTATTGGAGGGCCTTGGTATGATTTATATGCGCAAATTTTGCATCAAAATGCAATACTTCCTATGAGTCCTCCCTACCCGACGCCAACACCTACATTGGGATTGTGTTATGCTTATGAACTTGACAATATATTAAATTTTACCTCTACAGTTTCTCCATCAGATGAAACAGATTATTCTGTCAATCTCTATGCTGATTGTTTTCTCAATGGAATTGGGATATTGCCCACAGGCGTGTACGATGATCCAACCCCTTTGACTCTAAAATTTACGGCGATTCCATCCGGTTATACTTTACAGTATCGGCAGGGTACAAATGGGCAACTAATTAATGTAACAAGAAATCAAATTGTCACTGGTGCCATTTGTACAGAATCCAATCCATTTCAATTAATCTATACAAGAAGCGACGGAATAACAGTGAGTCTGAACATTTATCCAAAATTTCAATTTGTAACACCTAATGGGGAATATGGATTTTATGAAAATCTTATCATTTCAAACCTTAGTTTTGACCCAACCGATCATAGTTCCCTTAACCCGACCAGTTTTAACGTAATTTTAAATCTTTAATTAAGAAGGTCGTGCATCTAAAAATTGTACGCTTTTTAGAAATAAAACCATGCCACCGAATTAGAGGTGGCATATTGGTGGTGTGCAATCGGGAATACAACATTCTGAATAAGGTA
>DAIDIM010000080.1 GCA_027459365.1 Chlamydiota bacterium | reverse complement strand
ATGTTGAAGAGTTGAAATCTCTAATCAATCCAAGAACTGCTTTGATCTCTATCACAATGGCGCAAGGTCTCACTGGGGTCATTCAACCCATCGAAGAGATCCAAAAAATTGCGCAAGAAAGGGAAGTTCTCCTTCATCTAGAAGCAAGCAATGCCTTTGGAAAATATCATTTTACTTTTGATGCAGATTATCTTACTTTTTCGGGCGATAAAATCCATGCACCTATCGGAACAGGTGGCCTTTTTGCTAAGAAGAATGTCCCGCTTGTCCCTCTCATTTTAGGTGGCAACTCTTTACGCGGCGGAACGCTCGATACACAGGCCCTTCATGCTCTTAATGCTGCTTGTCACAAAAGCGCGCTCCACTTAGATGCAATGAGTCTTGAGGTGGCTAGACTTCGCAATCGTTTTGAACAGGAGGTGATGGGGCTTGTTCCAGATGCGAAAATCCTCTTTAAAAATTCACTTCGTCTTCCCAATACTACTGTCATTTCATTTCCCTTTGTGCACCAAGAAGCACTCCATTATTTCTTGCGCAAACAAAATATTGAGACAGTTTTAGGTGGAAATTCGACGCAACATCTCTATCATTTGCTTCACCATATAGACCCGCTTGTGGCTACGTGCGCTCTTAGTTTTTCTCTAAGCAGGATGACGACACTCGAAGAGGTCCTTTTGGCAGCTTCGAAAATTGGAGAAATTGTACAAAAGATCCGTTCTCCCAAAATGTTTCCAGCACAAACAATGACCTACTCTCTTCCCTTAAATAAAAAAATCCGCGAGAAAATCGATCGTCCGCGCTTTATGGGTACATTACAGGAAAAAGAGGGGATGCGCCTTGTCATCGGAGAGGAAAGGGGCTTTACGCTGTATTGGCTTGTCGATTTGCTCGATGGGGTGATTGCCGATGCTCGCTATCAAGTTTTTGGCCCAGTTGCCTTTTATGCGATTGGGGAAATCGCAAGTGAGCTTGTGATGCGTAAAAATATTGCGCAAGCATCACGCATCACGGCTGATTTGATCGATGGACCCTATGGATTTCCAAAAGAGGCAAGCTCGATCATCAATCAGGTCATTCTGGCTATTGACACAGCGGTCTCGCAATGCAGCGACATCGATTGTAGAACAGACGACTATGAGATGACACCGATTGAATTGGACCTCGATGAAAATCCAAGCGGCATTCCAGGATGGGAGGAATTTCCCAAAGAGAAAAAACTCCATATCATCGAAGAGGTGATCAATAAAGAAATACGCCCCTACGTCGAATTAGACGATGGGGGTGTCAAAGTTGTCGAACTCAAAGAAAACGACCTTTTGATCTCCTATCAAGGATCTTGCACCACCTGCCATTCTGCAACAGGTTCCACACTCACCGCAATCCAGAAAATCTTACGAGCGAAAGTCTATCCTAGGCTCTCCGTGATTCCACAACTTTAAGCCAGCTAAATAAAGTGGTAAATATTGCCTGTTTATGGAAGATGTCCTGTATTTACGATTTGTACTTTATGGACTAGTCCCGTCGCAATTAACCAGTCGATTGCACCTGTGAGTCGATCATAATGACTGACACCAGGCACAACTCCTTTAAATTTAAAACGTTTCACAGACCCATCTTGTATTTGGCTCAATTGCAGTTTTCTTGAAAATATTTTAAACTTGTTAATGCTTTCGGACATTCTTGGATCTCATCAAAAATAACAAGGTCTTGTCCTCTTTGAATGGGTTGTCCTAAATAAAATTCTAATAATGGGGGTAAACTCGTTCGAAAAGATCCCAAATCTCCTCGAAGAATTCACACCGAGATGGCTCCAAGAATTATCCGAGCAATGTTGCGTAATGCGGAATGTCTGATGGCGGCAATAAATTCATGGGTTTTGTTTGTTTTGGATGACTCACCACATACAAAGAGCGCTGATAGCGCTCAGATATGTCATTGGGTGTCCGATTTGGATAATAGGTTTGATAATGCCATATTTGATCGAGTTGATCATATGGGATGATCGTGGTGCCACAACTTGAATAGCTATCTCGAAAGAGAAATCCCTCATCACACCACCCAATCGGAATCATAACATGCCCAAGACTCCAAAATTCTTGAGTGTACCCACCAAAAGGGGGCTGATCGTCCCAGCCTTGAGAAAAAAATAACATAATTTTCCCTTCAGAAAGATATTGTTTTAAGGTTTCATTGGACACATCTGTTTCCTCTTTGACGATAAGGTCGTGACTTTTTAAGTATTCAATCATGGTGTGATGATTTGTTCCTGCATGAGTTTCAAGCGCACGAGCTACCTCATTTTCAAACGCGTGGACTCCATAAAGACGTAAAATCGTTGTGACAGTTGCAGCTCCACAGCTATATCCAGCCGCTTGTAGCGAGGATGGGATTCTGTTGATGAGTATTTGTGGATTTGAAATTCTCACAAGAGATTCTTGAAATACTCCGATATTGCTAGAATAATTTAAAGTATAATAATGATTTTGACTTGCAAAAAAAGAAGTTGAAGAAATTTCCATTTTAATTTCCTTTATTTCAAAAATGACTCATTTCAGAAGAATTATATTAAATAAATGTGTTCAAGTCAATGATTTAGGAAATTGATGTAACTAACTAATATTCAGCCACTTGTGCTTTTGGTTAATAGATTGAGGAATAAGAGAAGTTTCCTTGCATAACCTGTTTATGTTATTTCTAGACAGTCTTTAAATAAGCTTCCACATCCTTAATGGAGAAAACAATATCGTCAAGGAGCCCGAAATCTTTTGCTTCATGAGCTGTCATCCAGTTGTCACGGTTGATTGCCCTTTCAATTTCAGCGGGCTCTTTACCTGTAGCATCTGCGTAAATCTGAACGAGCATAGCTCTTGTTTTAAGCATCTCTTTTGCCTGAATATCGAGATCAGTTGCCTGTCCTCGAATAATTCCGCCAATTAGTGGCTGGTGGATCATAATTCGGGAATTTGGAGTCGCAAGACGCTTCCCTTTTGTTGCAACTAAACTGAGAAGAGAACCCATGGACGCAGCTAACCCTGTAACAAGTGTGACAACAGGTGCAGAGATCAATTTAAACTGATCCCAAATGGCAAAGCCTGCATCGACCGAACCACCTGGTGAATTGATGACAAAAAGAATCGGTTTTCCTGGATCGACATGGTCCATGTACCAGATTTGACGAATGATTTCTTTAGCAGTATCAGAATCGACCGCGTCAGAGAGAAAAATCCTCCTTTTATCTAAGAGGGCCTGATTGATTTTATCAAGCGATGGTTTAGGGGCACAAGCGCATTTCGTCTCTGACATTCGAATCTCCTTTTTTTCTATCTTCTCTAAAAAGCTAATTTCCGTCGATGACCAACTCTGGATAAAGAGGGAAATCTTTCAAAACATCAGAAACGCGCTTTCGGATATCTTGCAGATGTTGATCTGATACTGTTGCTTTTGCTTTCGATTCAATTTTAGCGTTTGACAAAAGATCAAATGTAATCGAGGCAATTTCTTCCATTTGAAGAGGCCCCATCCCAAGAGTTGTGACTGCAGGGGTTCCCATTCGAATTCCTGAAGTATACCATGGACCATTTGCATCAAACGGGATTGCATTTCTGTTCACTGTCAGATTCGCAAGTCTCAATAAGGATTCTGCCTGTCTGCCATTGATTTGGAATGTGGATGCAACATCGAATACAAGAAGATGGTTCTCTGTTCCTCCGGTTAATACCCGAATCCCTTTTTCCATTAATGACTCGGCAAGGGTGCTTGCATTCTGAACAATACGGGCGGCATAGTTCCTGAATGCGGGTTTTAGCGCCTCTTTGAAAGCAAGCGCCTTTGCCGCCATCACATGTGGCAAGGGGCCGCCTAGGACAAGAGGGCATCCTTTATCAACAATTTCTTTAAATTCGTTTGTACAGAGGACCATTCCACCTCTAGGGCCGCGAAGCGTTTTGTGCGTAGTCGTCGTGACAATGTGGGCAAATGGAATGGGGTTATAATCCCCAACCATGACCTTGCCCGCCACAAGTCCTGCGAAATGGGCCATATCCACAAGGAGAACTGCATTCACAGAATCGGCAATCTCTCTCATTTTCGCAAAATCAACGAGACGCGGGTAAGCAGAGTACCCTGCTACCAAAATGAGCGGCTTAATCTCTTTTACTTGGGACGAAAGTGCATCATAATCTAAAAGTCCTGTTTTTGGATCGACATCGTAGGAAAAAGAGTGCATCATTTTAGAACTAATATTATGACGATATCCATGGGTTAAATGGCCCCCAGATCCTAGAGCCATCCCCATCATTTTTTGACCTACAAGCAGCCGTCTCACCTGTTCATACTCGTGTGCCGTCAGTTCGTCGATCGTTTTTTTGCCAAGTCTTTCCAGCTCTTTTGATTGCACCCGTTGCACGAGAATAGCCCAAAAAGCGACCATATTTGCATCGGCGCCAGAATGAGGCTGAACGTAGGCATGCTCGGCGCT
>DAIDIM010000056.1 GCA_027459365.1 Chlamydiota bacterium | reverse complement strand
CAGGCCAAGGAACGGCCATTGATACAACAACAGCTTCAGGAAAGCTTGTGTTTGGTATCTTTGCGTCTCTCGCTGAATTTGAACGGAAGCTTATCTCTGAACGAACAAGAGCGGGGCTGGCTTCTGCTAGAGCGCGGGGACGAACCGGGGGAAGACCCTTTAAGATGACAACGGCTAAACTTAGGCTTGCCATGGCTGCCATGGGGAATCCAGAAACGAAGGTAGGGGTAGTGTGCGACAAGCTGTCACCAGGTATAAAGTAGCGTGACTTTTGCGCAACAGTTGAGGCTTTTTCCCTCTTATTTAAAGTTCCGACATACAGATTGCATTTACGACTTCCAATTTTTGTTGTAGTTTTCTTTCATAATCCATGCATTATGCAGAGGATTTGTGATTATTAAGTTCCGACACCTTATTTTCTAGGAACTTTTAAAAACACAAAAAGGAGATGCCACAAATGAAGAAAAATAATCAACTGGTGTATCAATTTAAAATTAGCTTAAATGAAATTCAACCACCCATCTGGCGCCGGATACAAGTCCCAGGAAATTACTCTTTTTGGGACTTACACGTTGCCATCCAAGATGCAATGGGGTGGACTGATTCTCATTTGCACTTATTTACTATACTCAATCCAAAAACGGGGCTAACAGAAGAAATAGGGATACCAGATGAAGACGGAGAACTAGATTTTCTTACTGGCTGGAAGCTCCAAATTTCTTCTTATTTTACTCTCCAAAATGCAAATGCAATTTATGACTATGATTTTGGAGATTGTTGGGAACACAGCCTATCACTTGAAAAAATTATTCCTCAAGAGTCTGCTCAAAAATATCCTATTTGTATAGCAGGAGAGAGCGCTTGCCCCCCAGAAGATTGTGGAGGGACTTGGGGATATGAAGACTTGCTAGAAACTATTAATGATCCAAATCACGAAGAGCATGCTCGTATGATGGAATGGCTCGGAGGAAGCTTTAACTCCGAAGAATTTAGATCAGAAAAGGTGCATTTTGATAATCCACAAGAGAGATGGATGGGCGCATTTCAAGGACACTTTAACTGATTATGAAACAACAATGGACAGTGGAAGAACTTGAAGAATTTTGGAGGATCCTTCCTGAAGAATTAAAGATTCTGCAAAATAAATCGGGAAAAACGAGGCTCAGCTTTGTATTCATGTTGAAGTATTTTCAGCTTTTTAAACATTTTCCAAATGATCAAGATATTATTTCTCCATCAGTTTTATCATATCTAGCTCAGCAAGTTGATGTTACAAAAATCTTTAAAAGATCTAACTTTAGCAGTAGCACAGCCAAGGTACATAAGCGACAAATTAGGAAGTTTTTAAAATTCAAGCCTTCAACAAAGAGTGCCGTAGCCCCCTTTATCAATTGGCTTGTTGAAAAAGTCCTTCCTGAAGGCAAAGACTCAATGCCATTTTTAAAAGAAAGATCCTATGTTTACTTTCAAGAACTTAAAATTGAGCCATTTAGTCATCAATACATAGAACGCTATATTAAGTCAGCATTAACAAAATTTGAGAATGAGCTCTTTCAATTAGTATCTTACTCACTAACAAAGACTCATAAAAAATCGCTCCTTAAGTTATTAGAATTTCAAGAGAAGCAATCGTCTGAAATTTACTATTTACGCCATTTAAAGCAAGATGCTGGAAACGTAAGCCTGGAATCTATTTTAGAAGAGATCAAAAAAATAAAATGCATTCAAGAGATTGGTTTACAGAGAGACCTCTTTCATGGGATTTCTCATCGTATTCTTGAAAAATATAAAACGCGGATTATGTCTGAAAGGCCAAGTGAGATACGCAATCACACAGATTCCATAAAGTATGCAACGTTAGCTATGTTTTGCTATGTGAGAGGGCAAGAAATTACGGACAACTTAATTGATTTGCTCATTCAAGTGATCCATAAAATTGGGAAAAGGTCAGAAAACAAAGTTAATAAAAAAATTATAACTGAATTAAAAAAAGTAGATGGAAAAAAATCTATTCTTTTGAACTTAGCTCGTGTAGCGGTTGATAACCCAGATGGCATCATTAAAGAAGTCATCTATCCTGTTGTCAAAGAAGAAACACTTCAAGAAATTATCAAAGAATCTGAATTAACGAGAAATTATAAGGAACAAGTTTACACGTTCATGCGCGCGTCTTATGGGAGCCATTATCGTAGAATGTTAGCCCCAATTATACAAACGATATCCTTTGAGTCAAATAATACTCTCCATAGACCAGTCTTAAAGGCTTTAAAAGTATTAAAAAAATATCTGGAGAGCACTTCTGTTTATTATCCCACAGAACAACACATCCCTATTAAAGGGGTTATCAAAGCTGGTTGGCAAGAAATCATTGTTGAAAAGATGGATAAAAACGATAAGGGGGATAAACAACGTGTTAATAGGATTAACTATGAAATTGCCGTTTTAAAGGCATTGAGAGAAGGACTAAAATGCAAAGAGATCTGGGTTAATGGAGCTAATCGATATTGTAACCCAGACGAAGATCTTCCTGCTGATTTTGATCAAAAACGGGACGAACATTATTTAGCCTTGAACAAACCAAAAGAGGCAGAAAAGTTTACCTCAAAGCTTCAACAGGAAATGAAAGAGGCTCTCTTTATGCTTAACCAGGGGGGACCTAAAAATACAAAAGTCAAAATTTTAGCAAAGAAGGGGGGATATATCTCTTTATCCCCTTTAGATGAACAACCCTCCCCTCATAATTTAGAAGTCATTAAAAAACAAGTTTTTGAAAAATGGCCAACAATTGAGTTGTTAGATTTTTTAAAAGAAACAAATTTTCGAACAAATTTTACATCTGTTTTTGCCAGTACGGCGAGTCGCGAACACCTTGGTTCAGACCAACTGACAAAACGCTTATTACTTTGCATTTTTGCCTATGGTACCAATACAGGGCTTAAAAGAATTTCCGCCAGTAATCCAAACATAACGTATGAAGAGTTGCGCCATATTCGTCGCCGATATCTCACAAAAACCAACGTAAGAGCTGCTATTGCTGAGGTAATTAATGCCATTTTAAGAGAACGTGAGGAGAAAATTTTTGGAGGGGCCACAACTTCAATTGCTTCCGATTCCAAGAAGTTTGGAGTTTGGGATCAAAACCTTCTAACCGAATGGCATGTTCGGTATGGAGGTCGAGGTGTCATGATTTATTGGCACATTGATAAAAAATCAGTTCTCATATTTTCTCAATTAAAAAGCTGCTCTTCCTCAGAAGTCTCCTCTATGATAGAAGGCGTTTTGCGCCATTGTACGGACATGAAAATTACAAAAGGGTATGTTGATACCCACGGACAAAGTACCATTGGCTTTGCCTTTTCTTATATGCTGGGATTTGACCTTTTACCCAGGATTAAAGCCATCCATCAAGAAAAACTTTATCGACCAGAAACCGGAAAACAAGAAGAGTATGCCTATCTCCAAAATATTCTAACACGGCCCATTCGATGGGATTTAATCCAAGAGCAATATGATCAAATCGTCAAATTTACAACGGCCCTTCGTTTAGGAACGGCGGATGCAGAATCAATTTTAAGACGCTTTACAAGCAATAATGCCAAACATCCCGTCTATCAAGCTCTTATGGAGCTGGGCAAAGCTGTTAAAACAGTATTCTTATGCCGTTATTTACATTCTGAAGAACTTCGTCATGAGATTCAAGAAGGACTGAATGTCGTTGAATCTTCGAATAGCGTAAATGACTTTATTCTTTATGGAAAAGCTGGAGAAATATCTACAAATCGACGAGAAGACCAAGAATTGACGATGCTTTGCTTGCATCTTCTTCAAAATAGCTTGGTGTATATTAATACTCTCATGCTGCAGTCTGTTCTTTCTCATCCTCAATGGGAAGATAAATTAACAAGGGAGGATAAGAGAGCCATTACTCCTTTGTTCTATGGTCATGTTAATCCTTATGGATTGATCCTCATCGATTTTAATCAACGACTCTCACTAGAAAAATTTAAGGTGGCGAATGACTCAAGAATCGCGAACGCCGCCTAGCAAAATGGCTAAGCAGCTCATAAAGTACTTAAGGCCTCAACGCCCGAATTATAATTATTTGCGTGACCTATTTCGTCATTTGCGCAAAGAGCTTGATGTTTCTGTAACCACAACGCCAAAAAAACTGCCTCTTATTCCTACAGAAGACGAGATAAAGAAGTATTATGAAGTCGTGTGGAGCGCAAAAAATACTCAACACTTAGTGATGATCAAAACACTTCTCTACACTGGCATCAGAGTTGGGGAGCTCATAAAGGTAAAAATCAGTGATGTTGATTGTGAGGAGTGTCAGATTCGGATAAACCGTGGAAAAGGGGGAAAAGATAGAGTTGTCCCCTTTCCAACATCTTTCAGAGAAATTTTATCAATGTACGTAACACAAATTCAAGGACAGAAAGCCGTGTACCTTTTCGAGTCTTCATGGAAGAAAGCTTATTCTGATCGAGGAATTCGGAAAATTCTAACACGATATACAGAAGCAGCAGGCATAGAAAGTTCCGTTTCTCCTCACAAACTACGGCACTTTTTGCTCTCTTGGCTCAAAAAGCAGGGTATAGACGATGCATTGATCCAACCTTATTCAGGGCACGAGAGCCGCCAATCCCTAGAAGCTTATTCACGCCTTTCAATCAAGGATGCACAGAAGGAATATAATGAAAACATTGGAAAATTTCCGGTTTAAGGGGGTTAAATCTTAGTTTATCGGGAGATTTTTTTGCTGTTTTATAACTGTTTGATTTTATTGTTTTTATTGATACTTTATACCTGGTGACAGCTTGTCGCACACTACCCCTGATAGGCTTAAACTAACAGGGATAAGCACGACAGTTAACAATAAAGATTTCAGACATAGAGCTGGATTCGGATTTATAGACAGTTGGGGGTATTTAGAACGAAAAAACGATAGAGAGACAAAGGTAATTCATATAAATCTTTCCGATTGGTTATATGAAATCTGTTGCGCAAAAGGATCCCTACTCAAGTCAAACAGGCTATACTTTAACATAACCTCAGGGTTAAAGAAATTCCTCTACAGGACAGCCCGTAAGCATGCAGAGATGAATGAATGGGAGTTCTCAATTGAGAAATTATATGAAAAATCAGGAAGCGAAAGAGAATTTAAAAAGTTTAAGGCTGACTTAAAGTCTGCTGTTTCTGATGACGATATTCCTGATTATGACTTGAAGTGGATAGATAAGCATGGAAATATTTTCATTGGCTTCAAAAAAACGTCAAATATTAATAAATTAGACAAAATCGCAGAAGAATACGATAAAAACACTAGAGAAATGCTCGAATTCAAAGAGGAAAAGAACGCTTCATAGTTTTTCGGGGGTATTTCGCGGACCGTTGGGGGGTATTTCGCGGACCGTTGGGGGCTATTTCAGATACCTGGACAACCCTGTGTATAAAATTCATTTGGGGGGTATTTCACGGACC
>DAIDIM010000043.1 GCA_027459365.1 Chlamydiota bacterium | reverse complement strand
GCTAAGCCGATGAGGCTTCCCCGTATGCCCCCTTCCATAATATCAACGACAAAGGGGCGATTCCCCTCCCCTTTCCATGCGCGAAAAAAGTTGATGGAGGTTTCAATTGCGCTCACATAAAATGCGCTTGCCACTGCAATGTTTTCTGAAATGGATAAAATCTTAATGATTTGTGAAAAATCAAACGATATATCGTCAGACCAAACTTTCAATTCATGAGAAAAATAGGTGGTGTTGAAATTGACTTTTTTTCCACCAACATACCCCTTGGCCGCCTCTATGATCGGCTCGTAGGCAGAATGGGCGGTTTTATAAAATACATTCCCGATTCCATAGGAGGATAAAAGGCCAAGTGCGCTCATTGCAAGCTCATCGTAATCCATGGGACAAATTATACCATGGGCTTCCACTTTCCTGAACTGAATAATTTTGGAAAAAATTCTTTACGTATATTTTCTAAAATAAAGATTGCAAATCCTGGAATTATTGTAATGCTCAAGTCTTTTAAAGTAAGCGGTACTACATTAAAAAGGGGCTGAAATAGAGGGATATAGAGAATCATCATATGCATACAAAAGGTGATTCCAATAGCAAAGAGGAGTGGCTTATTTTTGAAATATCCGATCTTTCGCAAAGGGATGTCATCGCTCCGAATTTCAAAAGCGATGAACCATTCAAAAAAAATAATATTACAAAGAACCATCGTTTGCGCCTTCACAACTGAAAAGGAGTGTAGATTGAAATAGAAAATACAAAACGTACCAATTCCCAGAAGAGATGCAAAAAAGATGAGTCGATAGATCATTCCTGGGAAAAGGAGTTGAGAGTGAGGATCTCTCGGTGGTTGCTTCATTTCAGTTCCAAGACATGGCTCAAGTCCAAGAGGGATAGCGACGACAGACCCAGATACCAAGTTAATCCACAAAATTTGGATAGGAAGAAGCGGCGCAATCCCTAAGAATAGTACGCAAAGGATTAAGCCAAATAGTTCTCCAAAGCATGTGGCGATAAAAAATGTACATACGTTCCGTAGTCGATTAAAAATCGCCCTCCCTTCCGCGATTGCGATGACAATGGAATCAAAGCGGTCATCAGATAGGATCATATCAGAGGCCTCTTTGGCTACATCTGTCCCATGGATCCCCATTGCAATCCCAATATCTGCTGCTTCGAGCGCCGGCGCATCATTCACTCCGTCGCCAGTCATAGCAACGACATGCCCATCTTTCTGTAGGCTCTGCACAATGCGGAGCTTTTGTATCGGTTCAATACGGGCAAATACCGAAAGAGTTTCCATTTTCTTGCGGAGCTCGTGTGAGGAGAGCTCCTCTAAATCTTTTCCAACAAGAGCCCCTTCTGTGTGAATATGTAATTGCTTGGCAATTGCAAGAGCTGTGTGAGGATTATCTCCTGTGATCATCATGACCCGAATGCCTGCCTCATAGCAAGACTGAATCGCCTCAAGCGCCTCTTTTCGCGGTGGATCAATCATTCCAAAAATTCCGACAAAGACCAACTTGCCCATAAATTGCTCTTCAGTGAGTTCGGTAATAGATGGGTCTACTTCAAGATAGGCTACAGCTAGAAGGCGCAAAGCGTGCCCCGTCATGCTGTGAATGGCAGAGGCAGTTTTCGTTTTATCAAATGATTCAATCCCTTGCTCGGTTAGAATCGATGAAGAAAAAGAGAGGATTTTTTCAGGCGCTCCCTTCACATAAATCAGATTCTTCTCTCCACATTTTACAAGTGTTGCCATATAGAGATTTTCACTCATAAATGGGATTTCGCCGATTCTTTTACATCTTTGATTGAGCTCTTCTCGGTTCAGTCCTACCCGGTCGGCAATTGCAAGTAAGGCCCCCTCCGTCGGATCGCCGATCATACCGGTATGATTTATTTGCGCATCGTTGCAAAGAACACCAATTTCCAACATTTTTTGAAAAATCGGATTATTTTTGTCGAAAGTGGAGAGCATCCCATCGATTGTATAAACTTGGGCTACAGTCATTTGATTCTGAGTCAAAGTCCCCGTCTTATCGGAGCAAATAATCGTCGTCGCGCCGAGAGTTTCGACAGCTGCAAGTTTCCGAATGATTGCGTTTCGCTTTGCCATTGAGCGCATCCCTGCTGCAAAAGTGGCCGTAAAGGCTACAGGAAGACCTTCGGGAATTGCAGAGATAATGGCGGCAACGGAGAGCAAAAGGACATCGATGAAGGAAATCCCCCGAAAGAAACTAATCCAAGCAAAACAAAAGACAACTGCAAAAATAGAGATGAGCATCCAGCGACCGATGGACCGTATATTTTTCTGCAAGGGTGTAGGAGGAAGTTCGATTTCAAGCAGTGTTGTTGCAATTTTCCCAAGACAGGTTTGCATGCCAGTATTGGTCACGACAGCTGTTCCCTTCCCATAGACCACAACAGTGCCTGTATAAAGTATATTCTCTCGCTCAGAAAGAACCCTTTTCGCCCTTAATTTTTTTTCATGTTTTTCAACAGGAACAGACTCGCCAGTCAAACTTGCTTCATCTATTTTCAAATTCTGTGAGTGGATGATTCTGGCATCGGCAGGGAGAGTATCACCCATTTCCAGTTGAATGACATCACCAGGAACAAGCATCTCAGAATCAATGACTTGTAAGTTATTGTCGCGAAACACCTTACATTTATGAGCTGCCAATTTTTTCAATGCTTTAATTGCTTTTTCAGCCTTCATTTCTTGAAAAAAGCCAATCATCACCATGAGGAGAATCGTAGAGACCAAAACCACAACATCTAAGATTTCTTGAGTAAAGATTTTAATCGCAACAGCAGCTGTTAAAATGATCACAAAAGGGCTAAAAAACTGCTTTAGAAATAAAAGCCATAAAGAAGGATCTTTTGTATGGGTAATGCGATTGAGTCCAACATGATAAAGGCGACGCCGCACTTCATCGCTTGTGAGCCCTTTCTCCGTTGTATTTAGATTTCGTAGAACATCATCAACTGACTGGAGATACCAGTCTACTTCAGCATTCAGCTTCATCACACTGTCTATAGCTGATAAAAGCTATATACACAAGATAGAATCGGAATCATTCGGGCTGCACACCGATGCCCGACTGTTTCATCTCCCAACTCGAATACGAGCCATTCTCGGTGTGAATTCTTCGAGGAGATTTGGGATATTTTCGAACGAGTTTACCCCATTTTCACAAAGCTGATATCTTACTAAGTTATATGGCTTTGCGAAAAATGGCGGTAAAATCGTCGAAAAGATTCCCGAATATCGTCGAAGAGGCACATC
>DAIDIM010000030.1 GCA_027459365.1 Chlamydiota bacterium | reverse complement strand
TTCTTCGAGGAGATTTGGGATATTTTCGAACGAGTTTACCCCATTTTCACAAAGCTGATATCTTACTAAGTTATATGGCTTTGCGAAAAATGGCGGTAAAATCGTCGAAAAGATTCCCGAATATCGTCGAAGAGGCACATCGGGAATGGCTCGAAGCGTCTTAATCTTGATTTTTTGCTTTCTATCAAATATGATTTAGCTTTATTTTCACTAGAGTTTTTTCATGTCTCAAAAGAAGATTTGTCTCGCTAGTGACAACTGGACTCCAGCACACCCCCTTGTGATTAAGGCCATTACTGAAGCAAATGAGGGCTATGCCCCTTCTTACGGCTCAGATGCTTGGACGGAAGAAGCTGGGAGCCTTATTCAAAAAGTTTTTAAAAGCAAATGCAGAGTTTTCATCGTTCCCACTGGCACGGGAGCGAATATTTTTTCTTTAAGACTTTGTTGCAAAGGTTATGAATCGGTTATTTGTACAGACATAGCTCATATCCAGTATCAGGAATCTGGGGCTGCTGAAGCTCTCGTTGGATGCAAACTTTTGACGGTTCCAAATCAAGAGGGTAAGGTCACGGCTGACGAAATAGTAAAAAAGCTAAAAAAAGAGAGAGCTTTTGGCAAGCATTCTACCTCTCCTCGTGTTTTGTCGATTACTCAACCTACCGAAATAGGCACAGTTTATACCCTTGCGGAACTAAAGGGACTCGCAAAGTTGTGCAAAGAGGAAAATCTGCTGATGCATATCGATGGGAGCCGCCTATACAATGCAGCGATTCGCCTAAATGTATCATTGCACGAAATTGCAAAAGCCGCTCAGGTTGATATCTTATCTCTTGGAGGAACTAAAAATGGGTTAATGGGAGCAGAAGCTCTTGTGATTCTTAATCTCCGCTTACAAGAAGGGAGCGATCATTTTCAAAAGCAAATGCTGCAACTACTTTCGAAAATGCGATACCTATCTGCACAGTTTATTCCATTTTTTAAGAATGACTTGTGGCATACGCTTGCTACTCAAGCCAATCAAAAAGCACAAGAAATCGCCTCCATCGTACAATCTACTCCTGGTCTTTCCCTGAGTCACCCTGTGGAAACAAATCAGATTTTCTTCACTGCACCTGCGTCATGGATTCCGCTGATTCAAGAAAAAATCTTTTGCTACCTCTGGGACGCTGAAAAAAATGAAGTTCGTTTTATCGCCTCTTGGAATACTTCAGAGCAAGATATCAAGGAGATACGATCCATTCTTTCAGAGATATCTAAACATTCAAAGTAAAAGAACCCCATGACAGCTCTTCTCTACCTTGAAAAAGCTTATCTTAAAGAAATGGAAGCCACTCTTATCGAAGTTGAAAAAGAAAGCGATGGGCCGCAGAGATGGCTACTGGTATTAGACAAAACTATTTTTTATCCAAGAGGCGGTGGACAGGCAACTGATCAAGGATTTCTTTTTACAGATATCTGGAACGGAAGGTAAGTCAGGTTTTGCTAAAAGAAGGTAAGATTCTTCATTACGTTGAAGGGGATCAACCTCCTCCTGTTGGAACATTGGTTAAAGGAACTCTGAAGTTGGACATATTTCCATTTTGCCCATCGAGAAAAAAGATGGGGTCACCCTAGTTCGTTATCGAATCAGTTAATTTTTAAAAACTTTAATTTGCTCTACCAGTATGGAAAGCTTTGGGAGAGAATCAAAGAAAAAAAAGCATAAAATTTGAAAACAAAATTACGCATGTGAATGCATCGACAAATGCACCAGTAAAGATAGGCAATTAGCGCCTTGAATTTGATTAAAAAAAAATGAAAAAAAAACCAACAACTGATATAAACAAGATAGATCTAAACCCAGACTGATAAGGAATCGTACTTATGCGCGTAGAACTCATCCATCCAATGCTTGTTCATTTCCCTCTTGCTTTGCTTCTTACAGGTATAGGTCTTAAAGTTATTTCCTTTTTCTTTAAGCATACACATTTTTATTCTTTTCTTCAGATAGCATCTTGGATGAACTTAGGTCTTGGTGTTTGTTTCGCATGGATGGCTATTCTAGCTGGGGGGCTAGCAGAAGATGTTGTAAGAAAAAATTTATGCCAAGCAAATTTTTTAGATGACCATATTCTTTTCGCCTACACTGCGGCTTATCTATTTACATTCGCTTTGCTTTTGGACCTTGGAAGAGCCTGGATGAAAAGACGGTTTTCGCATGTTTTTCTCAAAGTGACATTGATCATTAATTTTTTTCTTTTTTTAGGCGCCACTTCAATGCTCTTACTGACAGGTTTCTTTGGAGGATCTCTCGTCTATGACCAAGGTGCTGCTGTAAAAAAATGTTGCAAACTCAGTGGTTGATTCATGCAATCGGAAAGCATCTATTTGCTTTCAATTGATACTCGGTCTGTGATGAAAAGAAACTCCTAGATTTTGAGGGGGCCCGCGTAAGAAATTACCAGGCAGGAGCAATAACGGTCCTTACCCTGTCTTGCGCCGACCTCCTTCTTTCATTGGAGATTTTTAAACTTAGCCAGACAGATTCTCAATCGAGAGCACTAACGGTCTCGTCTATGATCTCAAAAACTCAAGAGGAAAACATTCAAACTCTTCTAGAAGCGCTTAAATCGGAGGAAATCGGAGATCAAATAGCCACAAAATGGCTGGCAGTTCTTAAAAAGGGAAGTACAAGGCGACGGCGTCAAAGAAAAGAGCTTTGTGAGCTCACCGAGGAAAATACTCTCGAGGCTTGCATGACAGGTTAACAGTCAATAAAAAAATTTGGGAAACTCAAGTATGAAAAGAATTACTTACCTATTGATCTGCGTAGCAGGGTTATCTGTAGCGATCTAGGTCGCTTTGTGGGTTGGATATTTCCTATGGAAAACTTCTATGATTTACGTTTTTTGGACTTGTAGAGATAAAGACGAAGCTAAAAGGATTGTTCGCGAGCTTCTTGATCAAAGACTAATTGCTTGCGCTTCTATTTTCCCCGAAATTGAATCCATCTACCGATGGGAAGGGAAGGTCGAAGAAAGTCGAGAAGTCAAAGTGATTCTCAAAACTTTGCAGAAGTGCTTTGCTGCTGTTCAAGAATACATCCAATCGCATTGCAGTTATGAAGTTCCAGAGATCTTACAAGTGGATGTAGAACAAGAGAATCCAGCATACTTGGCCTGGGTCGCACATGAAATTTCTTCGCACTCGGAGGATTAAACTTCTGGCATCCCATCTTCCATGTTCATTCCGTCCGAATCAGTGGATAGTTGTTGTGCGAGAAAAGCATTCCACAAATTTTGATAAAGAGAGCAATCTTTTAAAAGTTCGACATGTGTCCCTTGACCCAATACCTTTCCTTCTCCAAGGACAATGATAACGTCCGCCATATGCGCTTCTGTCAACTTATGAGTAATCATAAGGACCGTCGCCTTTCGTGATGGAACAAACAGCTTTTCTAAGACTTGAGTTGCGCTTTTGACATCTAGAGAAGCTGTTGCCTCATCGAGGAGGAAAATTGAACTTTGTTTCATGAAGCTTCTGAGAAGAGAGACTTTTTGTTGTTGCCCTCCGGAAAGAGCTTTTCCCCCTTCCCCTACTTGCGTGTCTAATTTTTCGGGGAAACTATCGAAAAAATCCCCAAGGCCAACAGATTCAGCAAGGTCAAAAATTTGTTCATCTGTAATTTCTTCAGGCTGTTGAGCGCCGTAGAGAATATTTTCCCGAATTGTTCCCTTAAATAGATTTGGATTTTGGCCAAGTAAACAGATCTGTCGCTGCAATGAATTCAGACTCACTTGGGTTATATCTTGCTCTGCGATTTTTACGCTGCCGGAAGCCGGTGTGTAATATCCATAAAGAAGATTGAATAATGTTGTTTTCCCAAATCCACTTTCGCTGACGATGGCCACTTTCTTTCCTCCTGGAATTTTTAAGGAAAGCTCTTGAAAAAGAGGTTTTTCCGGATTTGTAGAATAGCAAAATGCAACTCGATCAAATTCAATAAAAGGAGGCTCGTTAGAGAGAAGAAGAGGGACATCTGGATGTAGATCTACAACTTCATCCGGCTTTGCAAGCTCTGAGAATACGAATTTAAGATCCGGATAGGAAAAAAGCACATGATTGATCGCATCCCCAAAACTCGGTAACGAGGATGCCAATCTTCCTAAATACCCAAGAAGCACAATAAAATCTTGGGGCTGGTATTTGCCAGAGGAAATTCCCTGCCCAGCATAGAGAACTGCGAAAAGCATGTGCCCATACGACATCAAAGAATGGCCGTAACTTACAAGTTTTGGTTTGGTGGAAGCATCGATATCTGCTTCTCTTGCTTTTTTTAAAACCGCCGCAACTTCCTCGAGATCTCGGTTCAGCTGATTGCAATCCCGCATGACTTTATATCGAGCAAGTACTTTGCCAAGTGTTTCAAAAGCCTCATCGTAGGCTTTCATGACGTTTTCTCGAGATTCTAAGATAGGAGCTGTTGTAAAAATGCCATACAAAACATAACTTGCTACTAAGCATACAACACTGATTCCCATGGTCATATCGTAGTTTTTAGACAGGTAAATGCACGCAATT
>DAIDIM010000011.1 GCA_027459365.1 Chlamydiota bacterium | reverse complement strand
GGAATTCCTCTGGGAAAAGTGGTTGATTGCGTCAGTAAGATCAATACTGGGGCGAAGTATAATGACGATGTGTTTCAGTTCTCGGCTGGCCTAAATGGGGTTGGTACAAAAGCTGTGAATGCTCTCTCTTCCCATTTTTTGGTTCGGAGCTTTCGCGACGGGCAATTTGTAGAGGCGGAGTTTTTAAAAGGGGTTCTCAAGGGTGAGAAAAAAGGAAAAACGAAAGAAGAGAATGGAACATATGTAGAATTTACTCCGGATGTTGAAATTTTTAAAAAGTATCGATTTCAGAAGGATTTAATTCTCAAGCGCTTATGGTACTATGCCTATTTGAATGCCGGTTTAACCTTAAAGTTTAATGGAGAGACAATTGTTTCAAAAAACGGATTGCTCGATCTTTTGAACAAAGAAGTTCAAGAGGGACTTTATGAGCCTCTCCATTTCAAAGGTAAATCGCTAGAGTTTGCATTTCTTCATTCGACAAGCTATGGAGAAACCTATTTTTCATTTGTGAATGGCCAATATACGCAAGATGGGGGAACACATCTTTCGGCTTTCCGAGAAGGGATTTTAAAAGGGGTCAATGAATACGCAAAAAAAAGTTTTCAGGGTGTTGATGTGCGTGAAGGGATTGTCGGCGCTATCCTTGTAAAAGTGAAAGATCCTGTCTTTGAATCTCAAACAAAGAATAAGCTATCGAATATTGAAATTCGTACACCGATTGTCCATGAGGTAAAAGAGGCAGTCCAGCAACTTTTGTATCGCAATGAAGAGATTGGCAAAAAAATCATCGAGAGGGTTCTCTTTAACGAAAAATTGAGAAAGGAGCTCTCCGCTGTTAAAAAAGATGCGAAAGAGAAGCAAAAAAAGATCTCTTTCAAAATTCCGAAATTGCGCGATAGCAAGTACCATCTTGGGGATGGGTCACAAGAAGGGGATGATTCAATGATTTTTCTCACGGAAGGAGATTCTGCATCGACTTCCCTTGTAATGACCCGAAATCCGTTGAATCAGGCTGTTTTCTCTTTGCGCGGTAAACCTCTCAATGTCCATGGAATGAAACTTGAGCAGCTCTATAAAAACGAAGAGATGTACAATCTCATGAGTGCGCTCAATATTGAGGACGATCTATCGAATCTTCGCTATAAAAAAGTCATTTTAGCAACGGATGCCGATGTCGATGGAATGCATATTCGCAATTTGCTCATCACTTTCTTTTTAACCTATTTTGAAGGATTGGTTCTCCATGGACATCTCCATATTTTAGAAACACCTCTTTTTAAAGTGAGAAATAAGGAGCGCACCCTTTTTTGCTATAGCGAGGAAGAAAAAGAAGATGCATTAAAGGAGTTAAAAAGAGGTGTGGAAGTCACTCGTTTTAAAGGACTTGGGGAAATTTCACCAGAAGAGTTTGGACAATTCATTGGCAAAGATATGCGCTTAATTCCAGTCCTCATTGAGAAATTAGGCGATGTGAAACCAACGGTAGAATTTTACATGGGGAAAAACACACCCGCTAGAAAAGAATTCATTATGAAGAATTTAAGGGAAATTCATGAGTGATTTAAAAGATCAGATGAAGGATTATTTTCTTCAATATGCATCCTATGTGGTTTGCGATCGGGCAATTCCCAATGTCGTTGACGGATTAAAACCGGTTCAACGGCGCATCCTCGAAATTCTATGGCGGCAAAACGATGAGAAGTTTCATAAGGTCCAAAATATTGTCGGACAAACGATGCAGCTTCATCCTCATGGGGACGCAGCTATTTATGAAGCGCTGGTATCCCTTGCGAATAAGGGCTTTTGTTTAGATCGACAAGGGAACTTTGGAAATGTTTTAACAGGCGATCCCTCTGCTGCCGGCAGGTATATCGAAACAAGACTTTCACCTCTTGCACGAGAAACCCTATTTAATCCAGATCTTACCGAAAAAGTCCCCTCCTATGATGGGAGAAATTGGGATCCGATAGTACTCCCTGCAAAAATACCACTCCTGCTTCTTCAAGGGGTTGATGGAATTGCTGTTGGGATGTCGACACATATTTTGCCTCATAATTTCACAGAACTTCTTGAAGCGCAAATTGCGACGCTTGAAGGTCGAAACTTTCGCATTTATCCTGATTTTCCAAGCGGCGGCATCATGGATAAAAGCGAATATGATAAAGGCAAAGGGAAAATCAAAATCCGCGCAAAAATCGATATACCCGATCCAAAAACGCTCGTCATTCGGGAGATTTGCTATGGGACAACGACCGAAAGCCTCATCCGATCAATCGATGAAGCTGCCAAAAAAGGGAAAATCAAAATCGATTCTATCGATGATTATACTTCTAAAGATGTCGAAATTGAAATTAAGCTGCCTCGCGGTCAATATGCAGAAGAACTCCTCGATGCGCTCTATGCATTCACAGAATGTGAAGTAACCCTCAATTCTCAAGTAATCGTTATTCGCGATAGTCTTCCTTGGGAAACCAATGTTCACGACATCCTCTCCTACAATGCAGAAAAAGTAGTCGAATATCACAAAAAAGAGCTCCAAATCGAAAGGGATCGTATATTGGAAAAAGTCTTCTATAAAACCTTAGAGCGGATCTTTATTGAGGAGAAAATCTATAAGAAAATCGAGCCTATAAAGACTTTGGAAGCAATTCATACAACCCTAGATGCTGCCTTCAAACCATATCGAAAAAAACTCTTACGCGAGCCTCTTCAGGAAGACCGCGAGAAACTTCTCCAAATTCCCATCCGCCGTATCTCTCAATTCGACATTGATAAAAATAGAGAAGAGATTGCCTTGCTCAAAGAAAGTCTCGAAAATGTTGAGAAAAACCTCAAAAACGTAAAAAAATATACCATCCATTATCTCAAGGGGCTCATCGAGAAATATGGGAAAAATTTTCCACGTAAAACGAAAATTAGAGCAATCGAAGATATTGATATCAAGGCTGTCTCGACAAAAGAGGTTAAAATTGGTTTCGACCCGAAAACTGGATATATCGGAACAAAAGTTTCAGATGCAATCCAAATCCATTGCACAAACTTTGACAAACTGCTTGTCTTCCAAAAAGATGGAACCTACAAAGTGATCAACATCCCTGAGAAGCAATATTTCGAAGGGGCCGTATGGGCGGGCGTTGCGGATAAGAAAACCGTTTTGAATGTTGCGTATAAAATTAAAGGGGATGTGTGGGTTAAGCGCTTTATCGTCGAAAAATTTATTCTCGATAAACTGTATCGATTCATTGATGAAGAGGGGGAATTTGTCGGAATGAGCGTAGGCGATGAAGGGACGGTCGAATTCTTATCTGGCCCTAAAGACAAAAAAAGTATTATTCCATTCAAAGATATCCCGATTAAATCTGTCCAAACACGCGGTACGAAAGTCTCTCAATTTAAAGCCAAGAAGATTGTGTTCAACTCATGATTGGTTAACAACATGTGGCGACTCATTCTATTTATTCCTCTGTTCATCTTTGCTGAAAGTTATTTTGAAGCCGAATATCTTGCATGGTTTGTCAAAAAAAATCCGATCCCGGTTCCTCTTGTTACGTTTGCATCTCTTGACGATTCGATTCCTGGAGCCATTGGGCAGCCTCACACGCATGTCCTTCTTGGAAATCAAAGGATTGGAATGGGTTGGATGCAAGGTTTCAAGATGATAGGTGGATGGAACCATTGTAATTTCGGGATTGAGGCTTCCTATTTTCTGCTGCCAAAAGTTCAAGATCAAAAATCGATTCAAACCTCAGGTCAAGTAGGCTCTCCAAATTTAGCCGCTCCTGTTTTTGATGTTACAGGGGTTTGGGGATTAAATGGAGTAAGTGGCGAGACCATTTTTATATTACCTGGACCTCTTGTAGAATTTCCATTTTTTTTAGGTATATTTCGCTTGGATCTCGAGACTCGACTCCAGGGAGCCGAAATTTTCGGATTTTATCCCTTTACAAAAGAGTGCCGATGGTCGTTTTGTGGATTACTCGGAATGCGATGGCTTGAACTCAAAGAATCGCTAAAATTTCAAGCAAATACCGATACTGTACCCAATAGTCCTTTGACTCCAAATATTGCAGAATATACCGATCATTTTAAGACAATGAACAATTTTGTAGCAGGTTCGTTTGGACTTATTGGGCAATTCAATTGGCATCGCTTGCACTTCGATGCAAAAATATTGGGCTCAATCGGTGCAAATTTGGAAAGATTGAAAATTTTCGGGTCCGCCACACCAGGCACTGGTACAGTATGGTTTTCCACAAAAGATGCAGGCAACATTTCTGGCGGTATTTTTTCCGAACCCTCAAATATTGGCACCCATCATAGAAGCCCTTTTGCCTTTGCATTCGAAACGAAGCTAGAGAGTGTCTTTGAAATCAATCCATATTGGGCTCTTGATGTGGGGTATACTTTCCTTTGGATCAGCAAAGTTCTTAGGCCGGGAAATCAGATTGATCGAAAAATCAATTCTACCCGATCAGCACTTGGGGATGCTTCAAGAAAAACAACAGGAATCGGCCCAGGACCTGTTACCTTTCCGGACCAACAATCCGCTCCCTTGCCCGATGGACCTATTGCCCCTCAAGTACTCTTCAAGCAAAGCAGCTTTTGGGCACAAGGCTTGAATGCAGGCATTACACTCAGCTTTTAAATAGCAGAGAACGGCAAAAGATTTTGTTGTGACCGTCTTGAGTAGGCTTTTATTTAACGCAACTCTAGCAAGGGAGTGTAAATCTTACACGTCTACGCTTTTGACCGTTTTGCCATTCTCCAACAAAGCTATCGCCATTAGAGTAGAAATCCGTTCCACGTCCATGCATTTTGCCGGCTTGCCACTCTCCAACATGGCGGTCGCCAATAGAGGAAAAATGTGTTCCTTGTCCATGCATTTGGCCGTTTTGCCATTCTCCAACATAGCGGGCGCCATTAGAGAAAGAATATGTTCCATTTCCATGCCTTTTGCCGTCTTGCCATTCTCCAACATAGCGGGCGCCTTCATGGAATATACCTACTCCCTTTCCATGCCTTTTGTCGAACTTCTATTCTCCTTCATAACTGCGACCACCAGAGTCCAAATATTTTCCATATCCATCCCTTTTACCTAATCGCCATCCCCCGTCATAAGTGCGGCCATCAGATGTTTGGTTTTTAGCAAGTGAATGTTGTATTAGTTGTATTAGTCAAACATCAGTATATCCCCCTCCAGGATCTTCCAATGTGAATATTGATGTAGAGCGGGATTTTTGATTTCTTAAGTTATTGAAAATAAATTGCATATAAAAATGACATAATGCTTTATGTCAAAATTTAGAAAAATGCTATACTCCATTATAGCAGGTAGGTTTATGCATAGTGAGATTTTGAAAGCTCTCCATGATTGGAATCCTTGGATCGATGGCGTGTTTCCACAAGAATTAGGTGGATTTGCGCGCGATTTTTATCATTTAGAACAGTATTTACAAATTCCTGAAATCAAGATCTTAGAAGGGGCAAGACGTACCGGGAAAAGTACACTTCTTTACCAAATCATCGAAAAGGTTTTAAGAAAAGGAAATGAGGTCCTCTATGTAAACTTCGAAGATGAAATTCTGAAGAAGTACACCTTGCAGGAGATTATCTCTGCTTACAAAATAGAGAGTTCAGTAAAAAATCTATTTGTTGATGAAATTCAAAATTGTAAAGATTGGGTTGCATTTTTAAGAAAGGCATATGATCGGAAAGAAATTAATCAAATTTGGATTAGTGGTTCGAATTCATCTTTCATTAAAAAAGAGTTTGCCACATTACTCACGGGAAGAAATATTGCGATTAAAGTTTTTCCTCTTTCATTTGCGGAGTTTGTTCAGTTTAAGTCTATAGTAGGACCTTTCTCAACTGAGAAAGAGATTCTGATTCAACAAGCTTTTTCCCAGTATTTAAATTTTGGTGCATTTCCAGCTGTGGTATTGCGATCTGTATTGCAGAAAGAATTGCTCATTAATTATTTCGAGGATTTTATCTATAAAGATATTGCTTTTCGTCATGATGTCAATCTGATAAAAATAAAAGAATTAGGGATATACTTGGCTACGAACGTAGCAAAATCTTTTAGTTACAGAGCTTGCGCAAATGCATTGGGAATGCATGCGAATACAATTACTGATTATTGTTCGTATTTCTACGAGATTTTTCTATTTTACGAGCTTTATAAATTCGACTATTCTTTGAAAAATCAAATTGGCACAGATAAAAAAATTTATATTGTAGATACAGGTCTAGGAAGAGCTGTTTCATTTCGCTTTTCTGAAGATATGGGAAGAGGGCTGGAGAATATTGTATGTAACGAGTTAAGAAGAAGAGGGCTAGAGATCTACTATCACAAGCAAAAGTTTGAGTGTGATTTTTTAATCAAAAAGGAGTTGCAGATTGTTCAAGCAATTCAAGTTTCATTAAGTTTGAATGATCCTGATGTAAAAGAACGGGAAATGCGGGGATTACTTGAAGCAATGGAGACGTATGGACTTAAAAGTGGACTGATTCTAACTCTGGAAGAAGATGGGATACAGGAGGGAGGTATTCTCATTCTTCCCATTTGGAAATGGCTATTGTCGCCATTTCCTTGACCTAAGGCGTTGTAAAACAATAACTTTTATAGTTCTACAGGGAAACTTCAATTCATCTTATTGCTCATAATGGGCATTCCAAAGATCTTGATAAGAAGTATTCGTTTCTAGGAGTTCTTCGTGAGTACCTTGTCCCAGCACTTTTCCTTCCTTTGTTCAAATTTATTTGACCTAAGAGAGCTGAGAATGCTAAACTTTTGTTATGGATTTTGCAACACAGGAAAAAATCAACGCAATCGGCAAGCGTCTCTCCGATATGTGGAGGTATCTTTGACTTGGCGAGTAAAGAGGCCAAAGTTCGAGAATTAGAAGAGCAGATGGCTCTTCCCAATTTTTGGGATAATCAAGATGCGGCCCAACTTGTCATTCAAAAGTCGAATGAACTCAAATTGTGGACCGTCCCTTATCAGGAATTAAAAGGTCGCTTTAATGATGTAAAAGAAATACTTCCTGAAGCAATTGAGCTCGGAGATGGGGAACTTGTCCATGATTTAATGCAATCGCTTAACGATATCGATGCAAAGCTTGCCGATCTTGAAGTTCGAAAGATGCTGAGTGGAGAGCTCGATGCAAAAGATTGCTATCTAGAGATCAATGCAGGGGCGGGTGGTACAGAATCTTGCGATTGGGCTCTGATGCTTTCTCGAATGTATCAACGATATGCCTCAAGAAAGGGCTGGAAGGTTGAAATCATCGATCGTCTTGATGGAGACGTTGCTGGGATTAAGAATATTACTTTTCGGTTTAGCGCGCCCTTTGCATTTGGTTATTGCAAATCGGAAAAAGGGGTCCATCGCCTTGTGCGTATTTCGCCTTTTGATTCCAATGCGCGTAGACATACCAGCTTTGCATCCGTTGATGTGACGCCAATTGTTGAAGATGTGCAGGTCAATGTAAATCCTGAGGATATCAAAGTGGATACGTATCGCGCGTCAGGTGCGGGTGGTCAGCACGTGAATAAGACCGATTCTGCGGTCCGAATGACCCATATTCCGACAGGAATTGTTGTTTCTTGCCAAAGTGAGCGCAGTCAAATTCAGAATCGCGAAACGTGCATGAAAATGCTTCAATCAAAACTCTACGAAAAAGAGGTGAATGAGAGAGAGGCTAAAATTTCTGCCATGGGTGGGGAAAAGAAAGATATTGCATGGGGAAGCCAAATTCGCAATTATGTATTTCAGCCCTATACATTGGTAAAAGATACCAGAACGAAAGTGGAAAAAGGGGATATTGAAGCTGTAATGGATGGGGATATTGATGATTTTGTTACTGCATTTTTAAAGGAACTGGGATGATCGAAGGCTACGATATTCGCTTTTCAGAATTGGATGATCTCGCTTATCTTTCGAATTGGCTATCCATGCCGAATGCCTGTGATGATTTTCCCTTTAACGATTCTGAAAAAGAGGATGCTTTGAAAAATTGGATCGGTTTTTCCAAATTTAAAGCCAGTTTAACGGGAACGATAAATGATGTGCCTTGCGCTGTAGGTACTTTATTTTTAATGCCTTACAAAAAAGTTGCGCACCAATGTTCATTTTATCTCATTGTAGATCCGGAACATCGTCGCAAAGGGATAGGAACATCGATGGTTCGCAATCTTATCCATTTAGCAAAAAATCGATTTAAATTAGAGGGGATGAATGCCGAGCTTTTCCTCCCATGCAATCTCGAGACAATTCTTGAAAGGTTGGATTTTAAGCTATTTGCTAAACAAGAAGATTACGTGAAGCTAGATAGCTTACATTATCGACCAAGATTGCTTATGGAGATTTTTTTTATATGAACGAAGTCACGATTCGCAATGCGATTGATTCTGATGAACAGAGCCTTGTCCATTGGCTTTCCCAAAAAGATGTTGCGAAATGGTTTCCATTAGCTGACAGGCGCGAAGTCGAAGATGCAGCCCGCATTTGGTGCAGTTATTCGAAAATGAACGCAGTATTGACTGCTCTTTGGAATGGAGAACCTTGCGGAATTGCAAATCTCTATATTCAACCATTTAAAAAGCTCGCTCATCAATGTCTCTTTGCGATCATAGTGGCAGAACAATATAGAGGAAAAGGGGTAGGGACAAAATTGCTCGGCTCGCTCATTGATTTGGCCAAGAAACAATTTTCAATTGAAATTCTACATCTAGAAGTGTATGAAGGGAATCCGGCGATTAGCCTTTATGAAAAATTTGGATTTAAAGAATACGGTCAGCAAAAACGTTTTGTCAAGGAAGATGGCCAATATCTGACAAAAATATTTATGCAAAAAAGGTTGTGAGAGCAGATGGCAGGACATAGTAAATGGGCGAATACAAAGCATCGCAAAGAGCGTGCAGATAAGAAAAAAGGAAAAATCTTTAGCCGGATTGTAAAAGAAATTATCTCTGCAGTTAGACAAGGTGGAATTGACCCTAAATCAAATACAAAACTCAAAACGGCGATTCAAAAAGCTAAAGAAGCAAATGTCCCCAATGAAAATGTGGAACGCAATATCAAAAAAGCATCGTCCGGCGATCAAGGCGATTATGCAGAGATGACATATGAGCTGTATGGCTTTGGCGGTGTTGGAATCATAGCTGATGTGATGACCGATAATAAGAATCGGATTTCCTCTGACATGAGAATTGCGACAAACAAATGTGGTGGGACCGTTGCAACGCCTGGTGCCGTCTCCTATAATTTTGATCGCAAAGGGCAATTTGTGATCCCGAAAATAGCTTGTCCCGAAGATGATTTATTTCTCCTTGTGACAGATGCTGGCGCCGATGATTTTGCAGTCACAGATGAACAGTATAAAGTGACATGTTCTATCGAAAATTATGCCAAGGTGAAAGAAGCGCTGGATAAACAGGGAATCAAATGTGAAGAATCTGGCCTTGTTATGATTCCTCGAACACTTGTCGAAGTGTCAGATGAGGATGCAGATTCGAACATTGCCCTAATTGAATGGCTTGAAAACCTTGACGATGTCGATGCAGTCTATCACAATATGAAAATAGATCTTTAGGATCTTTTGAGCGGTATGAACTCAAAACTGGGTTAGGTAGGTGCCAATCAAATCTTCAATTTGTACAACATCTGATTGTAGAGAAAAGTCTTTATTCAGTTTCATATCTTGGGACATATTGCGCCACCTTGGAAAGATCTGTTACATCCATGGGAACGTATGAAAATGGCGATGGGATTTTGCCAGTGTAAAGAATGGCAAGTCTTTTTCTGTTTTCGCGTGAAAGAAACTCATGAGCATATTGTGTAAATTGCTCATAGGTTAGATCTGAGATTGCCTGGATTCTTCTCTCTAGTAATGTAAAGTCCCCATTTTCCTGAAATGCGAGAAGATCCCAAAGAGCGCTTTTTTCTTCCAGATTCCGATATTGTGTTTTAAGAGTTGCAATGATGCTGTTTTT
>DAIDIM010000010.1 GCA_027459365.1 Chlamydiota bacterium | reverse complement strand
CAAAGACCCATGTATGCCGATCAAATGGACAGAAGAGATCCTCGAAATATGGAGCGTAGAGACTGCTCTCAAGAACGTGGTCCCAGATGCTGTCCTCCGCAAGAGCTCCCCAATCCAAGATGCTGCCCACAACCAGAGCGTTATACTCCTCCAAGATGTTGCCCACAAGAGCGTTGCGCTCCAAAATGTTGCCCACAAGAGCGCTGCTATAACTCAAGATGCTGTTATCCAGATACTTGCGGAAATAGCGGATATACTTTAGATAGCGCTGGCAGAAGAAGATGTATTCAAGGCCAGGGACCTCTACAAGAATACAAAATTATGGATCAGCGAAACTGCGATGCAAGAGGTCGTTGCCAAGAGTATTCTAGACTCGATGAGGGACGCCCATCTGCTACAGCTAGAGAAATTGCAGAGAAAAAAAAGAGCGCTGCTCAAAAAGTATTAGAAGGCTATTAATACCCCATTAAAAAAGCGATGGCGCTAGAGCTTCAGCGTTTTAGCGTCATTTTAAATTGGCGGTTTTTCATTTGGATTGGGAGACTTGAAAGTGTCTGCAATCGTCTGCGGCTTTTTCTTCAGTATGTAGGTAGCCGATCCTCCTAAGATAATTAAAATTGCCCCAATGATTGATCGAAGGGTCAAAGGCTTATCTAAAAGGAAATAACTGACAACCCCCGCATAGATCACTGTTGAATAACCCAGCGGCGAAAGATAAGAGGCTGTCCCATATCGATAGGCAATGGTAAGAAAAATTTGTCCTGACGCAGTCGACACGCCGATCAAAATCATTTTCAGCCATTGGATATTTGTTGGCGGTATCCAATAGATCAAAGCGAAGGGAAAACTCAAAATCGATCCCACACAAAAATAGTAAAAAAGGGTACGACGCGTCGGTTCTTTGAGAAGATTTAATACGCGGACAGCGCAAAGGGCAATACCTGATAAGAGCCCTGCAAAAATACCCAGAACAAATCCGAGTTCAAAAATTTGTTTTGTCGGATTTAAAATGATGGCTACCCCAATAAATCCTACAATAATGGACCACCAGACATTACGACCCACTTTTTCTTTTCTCCAAATCCACCAAAAAAACGGAACGAAAAACGGAGCTGTATAATTGAGCACTGTCGCATCTACTAGATTTAAAAATTTAATGGCAAGAAAGAACAGATAATAGCTAAAGACACCTGCACAATCACGAATGAGGTGCGTTGATAAGGATTTTGTTTTGAATCCAGGGAATTTTTTTAAAAAAAAGAGCGGAATGATAAACAGCAAACTCACGATGTTTTGTATAAAAAGAATTTGAACGATCGGGAAAGAGCCGTTAAAGCTAGCAACTAATGAGCTTGCAATGACAAAAAAGATATAGGCAAATAAAGAGATGAATATCCCTAAGCCAAGTCGTGGAGGAGTCTCTTCGCTCTTCACTGTAAAACCGCTTTACATTATGATGAATGATCTTTTACCAGTAAAGGACAACTCATGCAAGTCAAAATCAATAAAAAGATCGTTGATCTTTCCCCGAATGCAACACCGAAAGAAGCGGCCGAACAATTGCACCTCACCTCTCCGGAGCAGGCGGTTACGGTTCAGGTAAATGGGAAGCTGCGCGATTTTGACTACCCTTTAAAAGAGGGAGATGAGGTGATTTTCTTCAACTTTGATGATCCGATCGGCAAAGATGTCTTTTGGCACACTTCAGCCCACGTTTTGGCACAAGCGATCTTGCGTCTTTGGCCCAATGCACAACCGACGATTGGTCCACCTATTGAAAATGGCTTTTATTACGATTTTGGAAACCTGACTCTTTCAGATCAAGATTTTGAAAAAATTGAAGCTGAGGCGGAGAAAATAATATCAGAAAATCATAAGACAAAACGGCAAGAATTTGCAGGAAAATCGGAGGCGAAACTTGCATTTTCAACTAATCCCTACAAGCTCGAGTTGATTGAGGGTTTGCCGGAAGAGGCGATTTCCGCTTATAAACAAGGGGAATTTTTTGATCTTTGTCGAGGCCCTCATATGGCAGCTCTAAATAAAATCAAAGCCTTTAAAGTTCTCAAAACCTCTGGCGCCTATTGGCGCGGTGACTCAAAAAGGGATATGCTCACTCGGGTCTATGCAATTTCCTTTCCCGAAAAAAAGCGTTTAAAGGAGTATCTGCATCTTTTAGAAGAGGCAAAAAAACGGGATCATAAAATTCTAGGGCCTATGCTCGATCTTTTCTCATTTAAAGAGGAAGGACCTGGAATGCCATTTATCCATCCGCATGGACTTGTCATCTGGAATCAGCTCATCGCTTTTCTTCGCGATCTTCAAAAGGATGATTATATTGAGATCAAAACTCCTGCGATGATGAGCAAAGAGCTTTGGGAAACCTCCGGACATTGGTTTCATTATAAAGAGAACATGTATACTTCACAGATCGAAGATCGAGAATTTGCCATTAAGCCAATGAATTGTCCTGGCTGCATGCTCTTTTACAAAACAACAACACATAGTTATCGGGAACTTCCCTTGCGTGTCGCTGAAATCGGACACGTTCACCGTTTTGAAGCATCTGGAGCCTTAAATGGACTTTTCCGCGTCCGAAGTTTTCATCAAGATGATGCCCATCTATTTATGAGACTTGATCAAATTCGAGAAGAAATTCTGAAGTTGATCCAATTTGCAGATAAACTATACGGAGCTTTTGGTCTTCCATACCGTCTAGGTCTCTCTACCCGACCTGAAAAGTCAAAAACCATAGGCTCAGATGAGGAATGGGAGATCGCGACAAACGGATTGAAAGGGGCGCTCGATGATTGGGGCCATTCCTATCACATCAATGAAGGCGATGGAGCATTCTATGGTCCCAAAATTGATATCCAAATCCGCGATGCTTTAGGGAGATTTTGGCAGTGCGGAACAATCCAGCTAGACTTTGCTTTGCCGCAAAAATTTGAACTCGAATATGTAGATAGTGACGGGACTCATAAAAGACCAGTCATGTTACACCGCGCCATCCTCGGTTCGATTGAACGTTTCTTTGGGATCCTCATCGAACACTTTGCAGGGAAGTTCCCCCTCTGGATCAGCCCTTATCCTATTCGGTTGATCCCTGTTGCAGATCGGCATATTCCTTTTGCAAAAGAGGTAATGGCTAAAATTAAAAAAGTAGACCTCATCGTGGATCTCGATGACAGTCACGAATCTGTTGGCAAAAAAGTGCGCAATGCGCAATTGTTGAAAGTGAATTATATGCTTACAGTTGGAGATAAGGAGCTTGAAAATCAAACCATCTCCCTTCGCACACGTGACAATGTGGTTCATGGCGAAATGAGATTGGATGATTTCCTCTCTAAAATCCTCCATGAAAAAGAGACAAAGGCATTGATGTCACCATTTTCAACACAATAGAAAAGTATGGTCATTATTTCTGTCAGCTCATTTAAAGGGGGTACAGCAAAAACCTCCACTACTTTACATATCGGATCTGCGCTATGTAAGTTTCACAAAAAGAAGGTGTTGCTCATCGATTTCGATGCGCAAGCAAACCTCACAACAGGACTTGGATTTGACCCGGACGAGCAGGATAGCATTGCTCCGGTTCTCCAAGGCGAAAAAAAACTCACCGACGTCATCTTGCCAACCTGCATTCCAAATTTGGAGATCATTCCGGCAGATACTTGGCTTGAAAGGGTCGAAGTATCGGGGTCACTCGCCGCCGATCGCTACTCGCATGAACGGCTCAAAGAAATACTAAAAAATCTCGACTACGATTTTATCCTGATCGACACGCCCCCCTCTCTTTGCTGGCTTACAGAATCATCCCTCATCGCCTCACACTATTCCCTTGTCTGTGCAACTCCTGAATTTTACAGTGTAAAAGGATTACAACGACTTTCTCTATTCATCAATAACATTTCGGAAAGACACGGCACAAAAGTTCTCGGCGTTGCCCTCTCTTTTTGGAACCCAAGGGGCAAGAGCAATCAAGCTTTCTTAAATGTGACCGAAACCACATTTCCAGGAAAACTGTTGCAAACAAAAGTAAGACGCGATATCGCGGTATCTGAAGCGACTATTTATGGGAAACCGATTTTTGAGACAGCCCCAACCTCGCGGGCATCCCTTGATTATCGAGCCCTCACTTCAGAAATATTAACCAGGGTTTAAAAGATGTCGAAATTCAATGATCTCTTGAACTTGCGATTCCGTCAAAAAGAGAGCGCAAAAATGACCGCACTCGTCGAAAAATCAAGCAGCGGCAATCTATCCAGTTTTTCGGGCGTATTTCGAGTCACATCTCTGAATACTGAAGAGACATCCATCCTTGAAACTATCTTAAAAAACTTCCGCCACGACGAATCCTTTGACATCTCATCCGACCTTCGCTCACTTGGCGCCCTCACCTCCGAGGTCAAAGCCATCACCAACCAAGCCATCATCCTTCATGGTGAGAGGATCAAAAAAGCGCAAGATATCCTCAAAAACTACCTCGATGGCGCCTTTACCGCTTGGCTTTACGCAACATACGGCAACCGACAAACGCCTTATAATTTCTTACAATATTACGAATTTTACACCCAAATGCCGCAAGCCCTTCACCCAAAAATCGACCAAATGCCCCGCCAAGCCATCTACACCCTCGCAAGTAGAACGGGGGATGCAACGAAAAAAGAAGAAATTGTCAAAAATTATAGCGGACAAACAAAACAAGAGCTACTCGATCTTATCCGTACAGAATTTCCGCTGGGTGAATTTGATAAGAGGCTCCCCAATCTAACAGCCCAAGCAATTGGGTTTATGAAAAGGGCACGGGAGCTCCTCAAGAAACCGCTTTGCGTGCCAAGCGAGGCTGAAAAAAAGAGCCTGCAAGAGCTCATTGCTCATCTACACGTTCTTATTCAGAAGCATTAATTGAATCGTTACTTTCTGGGAAGAACTCTTCAATCCCTTGTTTCCACGGGTAACAGAGCACATGGTCGAATTGCTTCATAAAGCGATCCTTGCTCAAGACAACGGCTTCACAATTTTCAATATCTTTAGTAAGCTTGATAAATGGGCTAATATCTTCAACTCTTATTAATTCAGAACTTTTAATTTCAATACATAAAAGTTTTTTTCCGGGCCTCTCAACGACTAAATCGACTTCCACATCCCCAGCTGTACGAATGAAAGAAAATCGATAATCCGGCTGAAAATAACTGGCTAACCGAACAAATTCCAATAAAATAAAATGCTCAAAAGCGTCTCCATAAGCAGTCGTTTGAGCGATAAGAGGAATAGAAAGTCTTCTGGCTAAGCTTCGCACAACGCCTGTATCAAAAAAATAGAACTTTGGCTTTTCAACTAATCGTTTACGAAAAGAATTGTGAAATGGTTCTAAAAAAAATCCAATCATAGTATCTTCAAGGATGCAGAAGTATTCTTTGATGGTCTTATCATCCACGCCCACATCTCTTGCGATATTTGCATAGTTAATTATTTTGCCATTGCATTGAGAAGCCACCTCCAAAAAACGTCGGAATGGAGGCAGTTTTCTTACAACCTGTTCATTCCAAATTTCTTCCTTCAAGTAGATATCAGTATAAGCGCGTAAAAAAGCCCCTTTTTCTTCATTGCTTGTCAAACTAAAAATCTTAGGTAAAGTACCCCATTGTAAAGCATGATCTAAATCAAATTGTTCTTTCAGTTCAAAACAAGAAAGCGTAAATAAATGGTAGACAAAGGCCCGTCCAGCAAGAAGATTCGCTCCTCCATGCTTCAGTTTGCGCGCACTTGACCCAGTTAAGACAAAGACTTTGTCAGTTTTTTCTTCGATAAGACGGTGGACTTCGTCTAAAAGCTTCGGAACCTTTTGAATTTCATCGATTACGACATGAGAAATATTGGAAGATAGAGCTTTTACAATCGGATATAGATCGCCAGGATTGCGAGCAAACCGTTCTTCAATACTAGACTCTAAAAGATTTAGCCAAAGGCAATTGCGTTCATGAAATCTTGCTTTTAACAAGGAGCTTTTCCCTACCCCCCTAGGCCCGAAGAGAAAAAAACTATGTGTATTAGGAAGTTTACGAAGACGAGAAAACATACCCTACTCCGAAATTGGTTGCGCTTTTCGGAGTATACTCCATTTTTGTCATTAAACGAAAGTTTTTTCTCGATTTTTCGGACCATACTCCGGAAATGCTTGCGCTTTTCGGAGTAGGCTCAGGTATTAGATTTTTTATCTCTCTCTAAATCAATGAGATGATAAAAGATTCTTCAATTTGACTAAGTTTTTCCTCAATCGCAATCTCTACAAGCGTATGATGGCAGTGGGCGGCGAGCTTTCGAAAGGCATGAATATGCTCTCTGAAGCTTGGCTGAAAACCCCATTGAAAAGGGAGTTCCTGAATCAGATCGACCTGTTTTAGCGAATTTATTTTAAAAGTAGTTTTATAGGGATTAAAAGAAATGCTTTCTCTTGCTGTCACATATTTTTGAACTGCCTCGGGAAGCTTTTCATGCGCACAAAAAATGGGGCAAGTCAAAAAAAAGACTTTCTTCTTGCTATCAAAATCAATTTTTATCTTTCCCAAAAAGGGAATGGCTACGTTTTCATTCATAATTCGCAATTATTATAGCAAAAATCATATTAATTAATACTAAAATTCATCAGATGTGTTAGCGTTTAATTGAAAGTGCGCCGTAGGCGCTTAAATCGGAAACTTGGCTATTGGGCAAATGGCAACCGGTATAAAGGAGGAGTGAAATTGATCTAGGCTTTTATGTGGAACTACGGGAACCAACCTTTCGATATCAAGGGAGAAGTGCAAGCGGAAGACCCGCGAGGCGAGAGTACCAATGCGAAAGGTTGGGGCAGACCAACTTGTATGAGTGATGAAGGCTGGTAATGCGGCTGGAGCAAAGAAGTTGGGTTCTTAAGCAAAGCATCAAAAAAATCGGGCTAGCCTTGGCCGTCTAGAAATAAATTACATCGTTTGCAAAAGACTCCTCTTGATCAATAGAGGGAATTGCAAAACTAACAAGAAAGAGGGATTTTTCGGGACTCATGTAGCAAGCGCTATTTGGGCGCCGAAAAATCCTTCTTTCCTGTTAGCTTTGTAATGTCAAAATTTTCTCTCATAAATCCATTTATACCAATA
>DAIDIM010000219.1 GCA_027459365.1 Chlamydiota bacterium | reverse complement strand
TTATCTCCAAGATCGATGAATGAAGCCGAAACAACCCCCCTAATTAGAGCTGCATTAAAAGCTCAAAAAGTTGTTAACGAACACGGTTTTTTTCGCTGCTTTGTTCCTCAAATAATTGCAATTAATAGGGAAGGAAAAAATACAATTTGGGTAGAGGAGAAGGCCGTTGGCATAAATGACCCCGCTGAAGCGCAAGAATTCGCCGAAAGACAATTTGAAATGTTCCAAAGATGTCCAGAGCTTAAAAGGAAATGGATCGAGATGTTGACACAAGTAGCAGAAACCATTGTTCTAACAGGATACGATGATGTAGGATGGCACAATTTAGTCTTAATGACAGAGGGAGACGGGATTGGATTTGTCGACTTTGAGGGAGTGAGAGACGGCACCCCTGATTCAGCCCGATCCGTTCAGGGGCTTGTTTCTTTATTAGAAAAAATGGCACCCCCTGAAGCATTTGAAGCCATTGAAGCTGTTGCTAAAAAACATGGATTAAGCGCTCTGTTGCACGATCAATTGCGAACCCGCTATACCGAACATAATTTCTTGCAAACACTAGGACGACCTGGTCTTTTCTTAAGCGAGCTTGTAAGCAAGAGTCCCCTAACAATACTGAAAGAGAAGACAACCCAGACACTGGCTCTCCATGCGTTCATTCGCGCATTTCACAAGGGACAAGGTACTGTCGATCTATCAGCTCATTACTCACCAGAGACTTTGCAACATAAAATTTCAATAGAGTGTAATAAAGCAAAACTCTCCAAGGTTCGACAAACAAGTACACAACGATCACTAAGCTTATTCCCCCTTGCAAGCAACGCCTTTTTTATTCCTCCTTCCTCGGATTTCTATACCAAGAGTCCAGAGAAACGAAACGAAGAACTGAAACCTCGACAAAGGGAATTCGATGCGGCCCTAGAGGATCTAAAAGCAAACAAATGTATTGCAGCATGGAGGCATCCTGATCGACCTGTTTCAGATTTAAGTTGCTTAGAATATATAATTTACTTCTGAACGAATCGAGCGGGAGGGAGCTGTAAGGCTCCCACCATAAACGACGAGTTTTTTCGTTAAGAGAATGTTTAATCCCACGATACTTTTTTAGAAGTTGCTGCTTGGTGATCAAACATTTCATTGAGAAGGTAGTATACCAATCTCAATTAATTTTTATCCATGAAAGATGCGACTTTTTCTCTATGCAGCTCTAAAAGTTATTTCCTGACAACCCCTAACGGAAGAAAAAAAATTAGGCTGAAAGGACGCTGTGAAGGGGATGTTCTCAAAAAATTCTTATGGCAATTTTGAGATTCTTTAGCGGATTTTCGACGAAGCAATCTTTTGAGTACATTCTCAAGTAAGCGATTGAAGGGAAAATTTATCAACTCGGCGCAAATCATTTAAAAAGCATAGTCGACACTAGCACCGACGTAGGGAGCGCCGCCTACTTGTGTATAGTAACCGTGGTGCCCTTCGCGATCTTTGATATAGAAGTTTCCGCCCCAATTATAGCCGCCATAAAATTCCACTTCAATTCGGTCCTTTCTCACAAATGCAACATTCAGTTCAGCCCCCATAGAGGAATAATTGAAGACTGAGCGAGGTTGCGCTTGGTGTTTACCCACTCGAAAACGCTCTTTTAAAGGACGCCCTTTAATTGCGATTTTGCACCAAGGGCGCAAGTTATATTGGATGAAGTAGCTAAACGGGAAAATGACTTGAAAAAGCCATTTTTTGTTGGGAGCATAGTCAGCCCCAATAATCGGATAGATTGTTGTCCCTTCAAGTCCAAAATAGCCCATCCCACCCACATGGTAGTGCCATTTTCTATGGATCTGATACGATCCCCAAAGGAGCCCTGTTGTCAATCCATAGAGACCGGGCTTTGAAAAATGTTTTGTATCAAGATTGTAATCGACACGGAAGATCCATCGCCATTTTTCTAAACAGATAGAATACATTGTTAGGCCAAACTGAAGATAATAAAAATGGGTTTGGTTGAATTTGGGATTTTCATTCCAATCCAATGTGAAACGATTCCATTCTACACGTGGAAAAAAATAGGTTTCGGCACTGATGGGAAGGAGCATAAAGAGAAATGCATTTGCCTTATTAAAACGGAGCTCTCCATGATCTCTATCTTTGTAAGAGACATCGGCATCACCAATAAAGATCGTATTTCCACCAATATGGAGTGGATGATAATCCCAAAGCGAGCGGGAAGTCTGTTCAACAATGGCCACCTCTTCGCAGCACGGTTCCTCTTGAGCATATAAACAATAAAAAGCGAATAGAAGGACAAATTTCTTTATCATGAATAGGAGAATTTATAGAGAATAAGTATTTTTGACAACTCCTAACATTCTCTTATATTCTTGCTGTTTTTCGGACTCTTTTAATTTCGTAATCTCTGTTTTCCCTAAATCCTCTAGCTTACGGACTAAAAAGTGGGTTTGCGCAACGCGCGCCATCTGAACAAAGTGGGTGACGCAGATCACCTGTTTTTCTTGAGCGATACGATTTAATTTCTCTCCGAGAATTGATGCGGTTTGCCCACCAACATTGCTATCAATCTCATCGAAAATGAGGCACGAATTTTCCTCCTTGTCACTCAAGATCACTTTCATAGAGAACAGAAGGCGAGAGAGTTCGCCTCCGCTTGCACATTCATTGATTGGGACAGGCTGATGTCCAATATTGGCTGAAAAGAGAAACGAAATTGCATCCATTCCATTTGAACAAAGGGGCGATTCTTTAAAAAGGATGGAAAATTGTGCATTGGGGAGATTGAGGCTATGGAGCTCTTCCATGACTGCTGCTGCAAAGAGAGGGGCGTTTTTTTTCCTTTTTTCTCGGATGATAAGTGCCAGATTTTCATTTTCTAAGTTTTTTTTTGCCAATTGTTTTTGCACTTCTTGTAATTCTTCGTCTAAATTTTTGAGCGTTTCAATTTTTTGCGTGAGCTCTCTTTTTTTCTCCTCTACAGCAAGGTGCGTTTTCCCAAATCGACGTTTGATTTGCTCGATTTGGGCCATCCTCTCTTCCACCTTTTCTAACCGGTTCGGATCTGCCTCAATTTGATTCATTGTAGAGAGGATATTTCTTGCAATTTCATCCATTTCAAGAGTGATGCTTTTTAATGCTGCTGCATCGCGGGCTAAAGTGGGTTGTAGGCTTGCACAACGTTCAAGCAAGCCGATCCCTTTTTTTACGGGCATTTCAGTTAAAAGCGTTGCGACGCTCCCCAATTTCTCGATCAATTCCTGCGAATGGATCAATACTTGATGCTCTGCGAGAAGGCTCTCTTCCTCATCTCCTTTCCAATTCACCTCTTCAATCAACCGAAGATCCTCTTCAAGCCATTGGAGATCTCGATTTCTCGTTTCACTGGCTAAAAAAAGAGCTTCTTTTCTCTTTTGTAGCTCCTGTTGTTCACTAAAAGAACTTTCCAATTTCTGGACTAAAGCGACTGTATCACAGTATGTATCTAAAATCTTTCTTTGCACCTCAATTGTTCCTAGGAGATGGGCGCTTGACTGATCGACAATCTCAATTGAATGGCCTACTATCTGACGTAAAGTATTGAGACTTACTTGTTGGTCATTTGCAAAACATCTGTTTTTCCCAAGTTTTGAAATCTCTCTTCGGATGACAAGCGGTTCGCCCTGCCTTGGTTTTTCTAAATCATCTGGCAAGAAATAGGTGGATAGCGTTGCTTCGACAATTGCAATTTCGCTCACTTTACCAATCAACCCGGGATCAGCCCTAACTCCTGCAATCAGTTGAATAGCAGAGAGAATAGCCGACTTTCCCGCACCTGTTTCTCCTGTAAGAATATTCAACCCTTTGTCAAAGAAGATTTCGGCGCTTTCAATAAGAATTAAGTTCTGAATGTTAAGTTGTATCAACATCTTTTGTGGTCTTAAAATGGGTTTTTGAAACTTTTGGCAAAACATCTTTGCCAAATTGAGCGACAAGTTTTCTAGCCACTTCTTTCACCTGTGCCGAAGCCCCCTTTGGAATTGTCATCCCATATTCCTCACTTAAAAGCTTCATTCCATCTAAAAAGGCAGCCCTTGCAAGAATCGAGGCGGCAGCAACAACGAGATCTTCTTCTCCGCGAACTCTCTGTTCGAGCTCGATATTGAGTTTTTTTTGCTTGAGAAAACCTTCTACTACACACTTGTCTGCAAACTGGTCGAGAATGGCATACGCACACCCAGTTTTTTGGATTAAATCGCTTAGAGCCGCCACATGTGCCCAACCAAGTAACCGATTGAGATTTTTGAACTTTGCGTATAGCTCATTGTATTTAAGCGGAAACAGGCGAATGACCGTATAAATATATTTTTTTCGTAACTCTGTAGCGAGTTTCAAAATGGCTTGATCCGAAAAACTCTTACTATCTCTTACCCCCATCTTCGATAATTCCTGAATTCCCCCTCCATCTGCATAAAGGGCAGCAATGCAAAGGGGACCAAAAAAATCTCCCTTTCCCGCTTCATCCATACCAATGCGAGGTGTTAATTGAAGAAGCGCTTCTGGATGCGTATATCGGAACTCTTTTAAAATTTCTGGTTCCAAATAAAATTCAAGGAAAGGGCCCATCTCTTTTCCTTGGACAGTCAATTTTCCCGATTCATAAAGAGTGCAGGAGACGCCCTCTTTTTTGGCGGAAAAATGGGTATAGGGAGGGTGAGTGAGTGTAAAGCCCTGAGAGGTGAGATCGGCTTTGAGTTTATCTTTTAAGCTGGGATCAATCGTCGCAGTAAAACAGTTTATTTTAGACATGTGAGAATAACTATATGATGTGGCGAAAAATTCTACAAGGGCACACTTCCCTGGACAAGAAGTTTTGTTCGCGATAAAATGCGAGCGGTGAGGTAAACATGGAAGGACTTAAGAAAATGGGAGAGTCGTTTCGACAAAAACGTGAGGAGATGAATCTCACTTTGAAAGAAGTCGAAAATGCAACATCAATCCGAATGATGTATCTCCAAGCAATCGAAGAGGGGAAAGTGCAGAAATTTCTCTCAACTGTTTATGCGCTCGGATTCATTCGTCAATATGGAAACTTTTTAGGTTTTGATCAAGAAAAGCTCATGAAAGAATATCCAGATGCAATGCGCATGCAAGTAGAACAACAAGAATTTTCCTATGGCATCGGAACGATGGAGGCAAGGGGAAGTCCTCAAAGCGGAATCCGTTCCTTACCCAATCTTGCATGGACAGGTGGAATTATTTTAGTCATTGCAATTGCCTGGTATTTCGGAAAATTAATAGGTGCATTCTAATATGCTTTTTTGTTAGGTTCTGATCTATGGAAGTGCTCGGTGATTACACAATCCTAAAAGAACTTGGAAATGGAGCATTTGGCACTGTTTATCTTGCTGAGCATCGGTTTATCAAAAAAGTTTTTGTCCTAAAAATACTTCCAGAAGATGTGACCCATGAATCGGGATTTATTCGTCGATTTAGCCAAGCCATTGCAAAAATCGCAGCACTTGACCACCCAAATATTGTGAAAATCCACAATGTTTCTTTTGCTGATGATAAATATTTTATAGTAACAGATCCGATCATCGATTCCTATCAAGATACGATCTCTTTGGAAAAATATTTGGAAAGGCCAAACCTCGAGGACAGAAAGGAAAAAATATTGCGAGAAATCGCAGGGGCTTTAGATTTTGCTCATGAAAAAGGGGTCTTTCATGGAGGATTAAAACTTTCTAACATTCTTATGAATGGAGATCAGATCATACTCACCGATTTCGGCATGAGTCGATTGATTGGAGAGGGATATTCTTTTCTAAAGATCTGCACTGAATTGTCAAAAGCTTTTCTCCCTCAGATTCAAATGGCATCAGAGAAATTGGTTCGACAAGCCCGTGATTTTATCCATAGTTTTGCCTTTTTAGCTCCAGAACAAAAATTGCTTGATGGAACAGTTGTTGATGAACGATCCGATACTTATGCCTTTGGGATTTTATCTTATTTTCTATTCACGGGTAAAATTCCAGAAGGCCATTATGCACCCATTTCAAATTCAGCTAAAAATTGGGATCTTTTTATTGAAAGGTGTCTTCAGCCAAGTCCCCATGCGCGTCCTCAACAATTGCTTCTCGCAATGAATACCTCCTTAAACGTTAAAACGCTAACGCATCTTTCTGATATTGAAGAGGTTGTAGAAAATACGCAGCAGATGGCTTTTGAATTCCAGGCAATGCCTGAAAAGATGGCTCAATTAAAACCAATGATTCTCCCTCGCGAAATTGCACGTCCTGAATATGAAACAGACCCAGGCGCAATTTTTCAGCGCGATCTGCTTGTTTCCCCTTACACTCCTATAGCGACAGAGATCAAAGAGATAGAACCTCTACTCACTGCCATGTCGGTCATTCCTGGAGGACACTACACTCGCGGAAGTACAGAAGGGGCTCGTGATGAGATACCTCGTCACGTGGTACAACTTTCCAGTTTTGCACTGGATATTCACCCGGTTACAAATGAACAATTTGTCCGATTCCTAGAGGTGATGGGCGGAGAAAAAGATCAAAACAATAACGACATTATTCGACTCAAAGACGCCCGTATCAAGCGCAATGGAAATAAGCTCACAATCGAAGCGGGATATGCAAAACATCCGGTCATTGGGGTGACGTGGTATGGAGCCTCAGCCTATGCAAAATGGGTAGGAAAGCGACTTCCTTCGGAAGCAGAGTGGGAAGCTGCTGCAAGTAGCGGCAAGGAAAATAATGTTTTCCCTACAGGAACAGACATCGATCGCACTCAAGCAAATTATTTTAGTACCGACACAACCCCCGTTATGAGTTATCCTGCAAATCGTTTTGAGCTCTATGATATGGCAGGGAATGTTTATGAGTGGTGCCAAGATTGGTATGCATACAACTATTACGACGCATCATCATTAGAGCCAGAAAATCCCAAAGGACCCCAACAAGGGGTCTATCGTTGCTTACGAGGCGGTTGTTGGAAAAGTCTTCGAGAAGACCTGCGCTGCTCTCATCGTCATCGCAACAATCCCGGCGCCGTGAACAGCACCTACGGATTTCGATGCGCAGCTGACGTGACAAGCTAATTTTTTTCCAAATTGTGATTTTAAAAGCAATCATGCTATAGCAACAAAATATGAGACTCCTGATTTTGTTCTTTCTAGCTTCGAGCCTTTTTGCAAGTTATGATCCTTTAGGCTTTTTTCCATTCACAAAAAAATCAGAGCTCATTTCCACTCCTAGAAATCCTCATGATGCAATTGACAGTCTCTTTGAAGGGAATTTGCGATATGTGAAAGGGCATATCAAAAAGCATACACATTATTCAGTACGTCGGATGGAGCTTCAGAAAGAGCAAAGGCCATTTGCTGTGATTGTAGGATGTTCAGATTCCCGCGTCCCTCCGGAAATAATTTTTGATCAAGGTCTCGGAGATCTTTTTGTCGTTCGAGTTGCTGGACAAGTTGTTGGACCAATTGAGTTGGATAGTATTGAATATGGAGTCAAATATTTAGGGGCATCTGTGATTTTCGTTTTAGGTCATGAAAATTGTGGGGCAGTAAACGCAGTGCTATCGAATCAAACAACTGATATTGAAGATGTTGCAGCTCTAATCAGGCCTGCGATTCAAACAAATGAAACACTTGAAAATGCAGTAAAATCAAATGTCCGATATGTTGTCGAAGATTTAAAAAATACTCGTGTCATTCGTCAGTTAAAATTAGAAGGGAAAGTAGATGTGATAGGTGGTTATTATCACCTACCCAATGGTCGAGTTGAACCATTATTATAGATTCGATGCGCATTATAAATCTCAGTAAAAAAACATAACATATTGAATATTAGTATATTACAAAATATATTGTTTTGAATGCGTTTTAGTTAATTAAAAGAATACATACATAAATAAAAACATGAACACATAACGAACATAAAACAAACATAAAAACATAAAAACATAAAAAATATTTGCATGAAATAATGTATATAATGTATAATTGATTATTATAAAAACATAATAAAGGTATAAATATGTCAGTAAGCACAACAAATATAAGAGGCCAAGTAAGTCAAAATGAGCCTATAAATCCCGAAGATCAGGATACAAATAATGTAGATCCGTCTATTGCTGCAACTGCAACTATTGCGGCTGTAGTTTTGGCTTCTGGAAATACCCCTCTAACAGGATCTGTAAGCAATGGCGAAGTTAAAAAACCTAAAACAATGCTTGATATTTATTTCGCTAATAACGAAATACCAAATGAACAAACAGTAACTGTTGCAATCGAAGTAATACAAAATAAATTAGGGAAAAATATTTTTCTTTCAGAAGAAGAAAAGAAAAGAGTATTATCGATGGCGTCAATATCAGGAAATAAATATGCTCCGTATATTTTTCAATTTTTATTAAATACAGCTTCAGGTACTTCTCTCGAAAACGACCTGGCCATAAATAAAGCATCTCTTTTAGAGATAATCAATAAAATGGAAGCATTGGGTGGGAAAGATTACCCTGTGGAAATGTCGCATGATTTTGCAAGGGTGTTAGCAAGATCTGAAGAACAGTGGGGTAACGACTTTATGTACATTAGATGCAAAAAAGAATATCCCAATGCAACAAAGGAAGAAATTGAAAAGAAGTATAAAGAAAGGGAGGAATACATGCGGTCGGTCGTAAGAAAGAAAAGTGGATTTGAAATGACAAATAATAATGCGTCCGCAAGTTCTAGCAACACTACACAAGCTGGGCAGTCGGTAACAGGTTCTGTCAACAGAAGACACGCGATGATGATGCAACAGAATGAAAGTTCGGACTAAACTTCACCTGGAAGTCTACCGACAGATTTGAAGGGATGATTCACCTAATAGAGCCATTCTCGGTGTGAATTCTTTGCGGAGATTTGGAATATTTTCGAACGAGTTTACCCCATTTTCGCAAAGCTGATATCTTACTAAGTTATATGGCTTTGCGAAAAATTGCGGTAAAATCGTTGAGAGGATTTCCGAATACGTCGAAGAGGCACATCGGGAATGGCTCTAATACAGGGTGTAAATAAAAATGTTGAGGCTTTTGCTGGGGTATCAAAAAGTCCATACCAAATTTGCTCCTATGCAGCCTCAACACTTTTATTTACACCCTCTAATACAAAACAGTTTGATTTATTTTTTATAAATCAATACTGTGAATTTTATGAGTCATCATGAGCGGATCGTCCATTTAGCTAAAAAAAGTTTGAAGCGAGTTGTGGGTGCGGGGGAGCTTTTTGCAGTTGGCTATGGCGATGTTGGTTCGTCGATTTACTATACTTTAGGGGCGACTGCTTTATATGCATTGGGCGCAACGCCGATTGCATTGATGATTGCGGGCTGCGTCTTCATTTGCACTGCTTTGACATATGCTGAGCTATCTACCACTTTCCCCGAAGCTGGAGGATCTGCCACCTATTCTAAACATGCATTTAACGATCTGATCTCATTCATCGCAGGTTGGGGTCTTTTACTTGATTATTTATTGACACTCGCAATTTCCGCGTTCACGATTCCCCCCTATTTAAAGAATGTGTTTGCTCTATTTGGTGCTGAGGCTGAGATTAGTGAGCTGATGCATACTATTTGTGTCATTGCGATTATCACATTTTTGTTTATCCTTAACTTAATTGGCATCCGCTCATCAGGTCGATTTAGTTTAATTCTTGCGATCTTTACCCTAGCCACACAACTTGGAATCGTTTTCATGGGCGCGTTGCTTGTTTTAAACCTTCCCTATGTGATTAGCCATATTCGCATTGGACTAACAGATGCTGCCTGGTCACCCACGTGGTGGCAATTTTGGCAAGGGACTGCAATGGCCATGGTGGCGTACACTGGTATTGAAGCAGTTTCCCAGATGGCAGCTGAGACAAAGCGGCCGACAATCAGCATCCCTCGCGCGATTAAG
>DAIDIM010000214.1 GCA_027459365.1 Chlamydiota bacterium | reverse complement strand
CATTTAAGGCGATTGCTTTAGCACGCTTATCTGGAGGAAAAGAGGAATACAAGATGGTCTCTGCAGAAGGCGAAAGGAGAGCGGCACCAATTCCCTGAAGGACCCTACTTGAAATGAACCACCATCCAGAAAAACTCAATCCACATAAAGCTGATGCAATTGCGAAAAGAGAAAGGCCTATAATGAAAGTGATTTTATGTCCTAAACGATCACCTAACCAAGCGCTTGCTTGGACCAATGCAACAAAAACAACCGCATAGGAAACAATAATCCATTGTTGAGTTAGAAAGTCAAGATGCATTGTCTTTTGAATAGTCGGTAAAGCAATGGGAAGAATGGTTGAGTCCATCATCGTCATGCAAGTACAGCTAATGATTGCAAAAAGAATTATTTTTTTAAGCCTACCCATATTTTTATTTATTGATGAATTAATATTTGTCTGTCTATTTTTATTCCATTTTTAGGGAATTCGTCGATTAGAGAAAGATCCACTGGAATCTTATACTTTGGCAAAAAATCAATTAGATATTCTCGTATAATCTCAAGAGTTATTTTTTTGTTTGCCCGAATAACCGCTACAGGGCGCATTCCAAATTCCGGATCTTTTTTGGGGATAATGACCGCTTCTAAAATCCCTGGTATTTGATGCAGATATTTCTCGATTTCTTCGGGTTGTATATTCTCGCCACCGCTAATGAATTGCCAATCTTTTCGCCCAACGATCGCAATTCCTTCTGTTGGATGCTCTCTTCCAATGTCACCTGTTGCAAACCAACCTTCTTGCATTTGATTTAAATAACCGTCGAATAATGTTTCCCCACGTACAAATATTTCGCCATCGCTGCCTAAACGTATTTCTCTTTTAGGTAGCGCTTTGCCCAAGTGAAAGGATCCTTCAATCAATGGAGGATGCTTTCGTGCGAGAACCATCGAACCCATTTCTGTAAGCCCATAGGTTGCGTAAATGGGAAGATGCGATGGAATAGAAGAGATGGGAGCCCCTCCAAGGAGAATGCATTTGAGGTTTTTGTAAATGGGTGTTTCTCGATAGAGTTGGGTGGGGACAAAAGAGAGATGGGTTATGTTCGGACGGTTTTTATCGAGGACGATGGTGGCGCGAGCAAGAATACAACGAAGTACAATGCCGAGGCCTCCAACATGGTAAAGGGGAAGGGAAAGGAGCCAGAGATCAGTTGGATCCAGTGGAATGGAGAATTGGGCGTTTGTCAATAGGCTACGATAGGAAAGAAGGGCGATTTTAGGCACACCCGTTGATCCGGAGGTGAAAAAGAGAACAGATTGAGGAGGGGCGGTCTGAGGAAGGCGATCAATTGCTGCTTGAGGAGAGGGGAGGCGAAAGTTGATCGGACATAAGGACGCCCCACTGCGCATACAGGCGAAAAAAAGGGGGATGAATTCGATGGGATTTCGTGGGAGGATATGTATGAGCCTACCTGTTTCAAAAGTATATTGGTCGCAAAGAGCGTCGAGTTGTTTATATGTGAGGCAGGTTTCTTTGTCGACGATTGCTAATGCCCCTGGATCTTCTTGTGCGGCCCTTTTTAATGGACAGTCGTGATTAAACATAGTTTGTCTATATTGATTGGATTTTTTGAAGGAAACCAGGTTAAAAAACCGTTTTCGACTGTTATGGGTGGATCGATAAAATCGGGTGAAAACGTGTCAAGACCGTGTGCGATCTCACGTGAACCAAGACGGGCGATTTGCAAAATACCGAGGCTGCTTTCGTATGAGGAGGAGAAAATTATAGGTATGGGAAGTTTGGGAATTGTCCCTGAAAGAGTTGGTTTGATGATGGCGAACTTCGCGCAAGCGATGTCTTTATACTCGCGAAGCGTTTCATCGAGTGCAATCGGGAAATCTGTCCGTTTCGCAAATTCGTCTAATTCGTGAGTCGGCTCTTCCAGGTATTCAAAATCGGTAGGACGAAAATGTTTTGTGAATGCAAGGGCCTTTTCTAGGTTCCATTTTCGGTTGCAGTCGATACGAAGTCGATATTTCCCTATGTATTGTTTTACAAAGGGAACGGCCTCATCAATTGTTAGATGACCGACTTTGAGTTTAAGTGTTGAACACCCTACGCGCGGTCGATTCAAAGCGCATAGAGGGACCTTGATCGGAGTGAGTGGTGAAACGGACAGACCAAAAATGACAGAGGGAAGTGTCGGTTGTTTATCTTCGTGGAGGACTTGGAGAATTTCCTGTTTTGCCTCAGCGAACGTCTCTTGACTAAAACCGGGGAGTGGCGAGATTTCCCCCCAACAATCATCGATCTGTACAAGTAACTTTTGTTGATACTGATAAAGATTTTTCATATGATGTTTTTCATTTTTACTGATTTTTGATTAAATTGCGAATGACCAAAAAACGGGATATCGTAGAATAGTCGTGACTAAAATGCGGTATATCGTATAATGGTCATATGCGCAGGATCTATCAGGAAGTCATACAAGAACATCTTTCCACGCTCAGGCAAATGGTTTTTTTAATGGGACCTAGGCAAGTAGGGAAGACGACTACCGCTCAAAGTGCCGCGGAAATTGCAATGAATCATCATTATTTTAATTGGGATAATGCGGCGGAAAAACTCCTTTTCTTAAAAGGTGTAGAAGCAATTGCTGAACAAGTTGGCCTTAAAGAATTAACAAAAGAAAAACCCATACTCATTTTTGATGAAATTCATAAATATGGAAAATGGAAAAACTTTTTAAAGGGATTTTTTGATTCGTATGAGAAAAAAGGGGTTAAAATTATCGTTACGGGAAGTGCTAGGTTAAATATCTATAAAAAGGGCGGTGATAGTTTAATGGGGCGTTATTTTTACTATCGTGTCCATCCACTATCTGTCGGGGAAATTGCTTCTCCCCAGTTGATCCGAGGAGACATCCGTTCAAATCCTCTCCCCATTTCTGATGCAGATTGGGAAGCATTGCTTGAGCATGGAGGATTCCCTGAGCCCTTTGTGCAGAGGACAGAAAGTTTTTCAAGACGCTTACGTGCCCTTCGTCAAGAGCAGTTATTTCGGGAAGATATTCGAGATACAACTCGAATTTCTGAACTTGCGCAACTTGAGCTCATGGCAGAGATTTTGAAAAATCAAGCAGCTTGTGCATTAAATTATCACTCGTTATCGCAAAAAGTAGGAGTATCACTTGATACAATTAGGCGATGGTCGCAGGTTCTTAAATCATTTTATTATTGTTTTACTTTGAGTCCTTGGTCTAAGAATATCAGTCGATCATTGATAAAGGAGCCAAAATTGTATCTTTGGGATTGGTCTTTAGTATCTGATATTGGTCATCGTTTGGAAAATCTAGTGGCAAGTCATCTGTTAAAAGCAGTACATTTTTGGACCGATCGAGGACTTGGGGAATATGATCTTTATTATTTGCGAACCAAAGAAGGAATTGAAACAGACTTTATGGTCACCAAAAATAAAAAACCCTGGTTTCTTGTTGAGGTAAAAAGTAAAGCAAAAGGACTTTCTTCTTCATTATATCACTTTCAAAAAGAAACTGGCGCGACAAATGCTTTCCAAGTCGCTTTCGATCTTCCTTTTGTGGAAAAAGATTGTTTTACCGAGAAAGATCCGATTCTCGTTCCTGCGCGGACCTTTCTTTCCCAGCTTGTTTAGAAATAACTGACTATATAGAGCACAGTGTAGAAGAAAAAGAGAATTGAGGTGCCTTGAAGTTGGTTTTCTTGTTTGAGAAGATTGAGCGCTACAGGAAATAGAAAAAATACGCCAAGCAAATTGATCGGTCCATCATAAAAAAATAAGAGAATAGGTGGAATCAGAAGTGGAATCATAATTGAGAAAGCAAATTCAATTTTCCCAAATAATTGTCCAAAGCGAACGACCAATGTTTTTTTGCCAGCTTTTCGGTCTGTTATTTCATCGCGAAGATTATTGGCAATAAGTATTGCGCAGGAGAAAAGACCCGGTGCAAAGCTTGCAATCAAAACAGACGAGATCACGGTATGAGTTTGTAGAAAATAGCTTCCACAGCAGGCAACCGGTCCAAAAAAAATGAATACAAGAATTTCCCCAAGTCCTAGATAACCAAGGGGTTTTGGTCCGCCAGTATAAAGGATCCCAAAAGCGATTGCCATTAAAGTAATGATTAAACTCCAAAACCCAGCAATGATCATTAACGGGATTGCTACGATGAAAGCTAAGATAAAAATAATGGCTGTCGCATTTTTCATTGCCTGTGGCTTAATCCATCCTTGCTGAACTGCCCGTTTTGGACCTATCCGTTCATGCGTGTCGGCGCCAGATAAAAAGTCGAAATAGTCATTTGCAAAATTGGTCCCGATTTGAATGAGGAGAGAAAATAGCATCGCTAGGACAAAAATTGTCCAAGAAATTGTTGGTGCCATAGATGTACCAATCAAGACAGGCGATAGTGAGGCAATCCATGTTTTAGGACGGCTTGCG
>DAIDIM010000172.1 GCA_027459365.1 Chlamydiota bacterium | reverse complement strand
AAAAGATTCCCGAATATCGTCGAAGAGGCACATCGGGAATAGCTCTTGAAAATACTCTCTTTTCAAACTTAAGATCCCTATGGTATATATGATCTTGAGGACAGATAGATGACGACCCCATCAAAGCCGCGTACCATCGATAATTTAGGTTTAGATGCATCGATACGCTATGCGCGCGATAAAGAATTATATGCGCCAATTTCGGTTGAAGAGGCACAATTTGTTTCTCGCAAAACCGAAATTTCTGTTGCAAAACCCTATGTTCCCTCGGAGTTTGAGGAGCTATTTTCATCAGCAAAGACGGTGATTTGGGCTCTGTTTTCTCCACCTCCAGAATCACTTACTTCTGGAAGTAACCTTTTTTCCTATCAATTGATTCCGTCGCTTGGTTCTTATGAAAAGCAGGATGATGCTGAAGAACGCTTGGAAGACGCTTTAAAACAAAGAAAGCGTCAATCAGACAAAGAAAAAGAGCGGGATCGACGTGAAAAAAATCTCATCTCAGATCTTCTTGCAAATATAGAAAACATCGATAAGTCAATTGAGTTGATTAACTCTCGACGCAACCAATATCAACGAGGATAAAGTGCCCCCGATACGATGGACAGAGGTTCTCGGCTGGGGACAAGAAGAACTCGATTCCCTCCGCTTTGTTGCCTATTCCTATATTAAACAGGGAATCTATGATGTTGCTCTGACATTCTTTAATGCACTCGCCGTTTTAACACCACAAACAGCATACGATCTTCAAACCCTCGGCGCCCTTTATCTACAACTCGGCAACAACGAGCGGGCACTTGAGCATCTCGATCGGGCATTAAAACTTGAACCAAATCACAGCCAGACCCAACTCAATCGGGTAAAAGCGCTTCTTGCATTGGGAGATAAACAGCAAGCAATGAGTCAGATTGTATCACTCCTTGGACATTCAGATCCTGAGATCCGCAAACAAGCGCAAGCTCTCAGGGATATAATGTAGGACAAACAATTTGCTTGCGGTCGAGACTCGATCACTGATAACGTAAAACCTATGTTGGATTGTGAGAACAAAAGTGGTTGGGTTCAGTTTCTTGAATTCATTGAAAGTCGATGTTCGGCTGCAGAATATCAAAATTGGATTGCCCCAATACAGCTGATAGAAACAGCGACCGAAGAGATTGTTTTAGAAGTTCCCAATGTCTTCGTAAAAGAGTATTTGCTCGATAATTTTAAGGATGTTTTAGCCGATTTTCTTCCCTTAAGAAGCAATGGCGATCCTGCGATCCAGTTTCAAATTACGGCGAGTGTAAGGCAGGCCGTTTCTCTTCCTGAACTCGAAGTAAAAGAAGAACACTTTGATCTCAAACTCAATGCCCTGTATACATTTGAAAATTTCATTGAGGGGCCATCTAACCAATTTGTGAAATCTGCTGCTTTTGGAGTGGCTGCAAGGCCTGGAAAATCATACAATCCCCTATTCATTCACGGTGGTGTGGGTCTTGGGAAAACACATCTTCTCCATAGCATAGGCCACTACATTCAAGAACATCACAAAAAACTAAAAATACAAATTATCACAACAGAATCCTTTATTAATGATATTGTCGATGCTCTACGTTCAAAATCGATTGATAAAATGAAACGATTTTATCGATCCTTAGATATTCTGCTCATTGATGATATCCAATTCCTTCAGAATCGTCTCAATTTTGAAGAGGAATTTTGCAATACATTTGAGGCATTGCTCAATCAAAATAAGCAAATTGTCATCACTTCTGATAAACCACCTGTACAGCTTAAACTTTCCGAGAGAATGATTGCGCGGATGGAGTGGGGGTTAGTCGCTCATATGACAGTTCCCGATTTAGAAACACGCGTGGCAATCATCAAACATAAGTCTGAAAGTCGCGGTCTAAATATTCCAAATCAAATTGCCTTTTTTATTGCCGAACATATTTATAATAATGTGCGACAAATTGAAGGTGCAATCAATCGTCTTTCTGCACATTCACGTTTAATGTCTACACAACTCGATGTTGATGTAGTTGAAAAAATCTTAAGCGAAATGTTTCAAGGAAATGCACCGAATAAAAAAATTTCTGTCGAAGAGATTTTAAAAAGTGTCGCTGCCGTTTTTGAAGTGCGTATTTCCGAAATCAAGGGGGAATCGCGTCATAAGGAAATTGCCCTTGCACGACAAGTGGCGATGTATCTTGCAAAAGAGATGATTGACGATTCTTTAATGAAAATCGCCTCTTCTTTTGGAGGAAAAACACACTCGACTGTGCTCCATGCATGGAAAAAAATCTCCGATCAAGTCCAGATCAATGAATTGCTCCGCAAACAAGTACAAATGGTCCGTCGCAACATCGAAAATTAGATTTGATTTAAATGTTGGATCTGCAAAGCTTGATTTCGAATTTGTTCTTGGCTCTTTGAGTAAAAGCATTGATAGAAGATGTAGCTCACAGCAATTGCTCCGAGCGCCAAACTTCCAAACTGGACACATGTCCATAGTGCGCTTAGCGGTTGGATCGCTCCCAATAATCTACTCGGATGGACAATTTTTAATAAAGAAAAGACAGGTGTTGAAAATAGCCAAACGTTTTGAGCATGCAACTGCTTTTCTAAATAAGATTGTACTTGAGAACTTAAATTTATTTGACGGAAAGACTGAATAAGTAAATAAATTATATCTTCATTAACATCCTTTATCGAAGAAAGAATTTCGTTATAGAGAATTTTTTGTTTTGGACTTAATGTAAGATACTCAGACAATTTGTGTTTTTGTGTTGAGGTAAAAAATTTGCAAAGAGTTTCTAGTCCTACTAATGATCCTTTTTCGATCTGCGAATAAGCCTCGATCAATGCGCTCTGCCTTAGCGTCAACTTGAAGCCCAAACATGTTGAGGTTGGTTGGCTTTCAGTCAGTTCATGCATTCCAAGAATTAAGTAAAATTTTTCTATTTGCTCAGAATCTAAAGAATAAGCAAATTTTTTAAAATGAAATTCAATTTTTCTTATTAATTCATAGTTTTTTTCGCCGCAAAGTAGACTATCTTTTTTGCATTCTTTTGCTAAATCAAGAAGTGAACAGATTTTTTCATGTTCATTAAGTAATGCTGCCGATCCGTTTTCTAAGCTTAATGCAATCGATGCAACTCCGAGAATCGCACCAATGATTTTATACGAACTAAACCCTGAATCCATTGTTAAGGCGATCATAGACCCAACAGAGGAAATCATTCCTGGGAAAAGCCCTGAATAAGGGGAGGGCATTTCATCAATGACTCGCGTCACAAATCGATTAGACTGAACGCGCACTTGAACGGATGAGCAAAACATAAACTATCCAAATTCGTTTGGGCATTGATTTTACCATAGATAGATATTGAATCAAACGACGAAATTCCTTATACCATTTATCGATGCGTATTATTTCTCCTTTTGAAATTCGAACTAAATTTCCTCTTGTCTCTGAGACTTTTATTCAACAGATGAGAAAACAAGTAGAAAATATTTTTTTTAGAAAAAGTGATAAAATTGTCCTTCTTGTTGGGCCTTGTTCAATTCACGATACAGAATTGGCAATTGAGTACGCTTGCCGATTAAAAAAACTACAGGAAGAGACACAGAATCTTTTTCTTGTCATGCGACTATTCTTAGAAAAACCACGCTCTCATAAAGGCTGGAAAGGTCTTGTTTACGATCCCCTGCTTGATGGGAGCAATCAAATTTCTTTGGGACTTGAAACGGCACGAAAATTATTACTTAAAATGGCAGAAATGAATGTCCCCTGCGTCAGCGAATTGCTTGATCCCCTTACCCTTCCCTATCTTGATGACCTACTCACTTGGGGGATTATTGGAGCGCGCACATCCGCCTCTCAGCCACATCGACAAATGGCCTCAGGCCTCCCCTTTCCGATCGGATTTAAGAATGGGATTCACGGTGAGCTCGATGTTGCTATTCTCGGAATTCTAACAGCCAGAGATAGTCATACACATTTATGCATTGATGATGAAGGGTTTATCTGTTCAAAGCAAACAAAGGGCAATCCACTCGCTCATCTGGTTTTAAGAGGTTCTAATACAAATACAAATTATGATCCAAAATCTGTTGCCAAGGCTGCGTATCATTTACGCATGATGCATATAGAACCGCGAATCATCATTGATTGTTCTCATGGAAATTCTGAAAAAAAACATCAGCGCCAATCTCGTGTCTTTGAATCGGTGATCCAGCAAATCCATGATGGAAATCATGCAATCCTAGGCTTAATGCTCGAAAGTCACTTGTATGCCGGGAAGCAAGAACTCGGAAATAATCCACTCACTTATGGCGTCTCCATTACAGATTCTTGCATTGGTTGGGAAGAGACCGAATCGCTTATACGCTGGGCAGATCGTACCCTTTCGGTGAGTAACAAAAATTTTCAAAAAAACGGAGTTTTATGAAAAAAATATTAATGATCAGTCTATTCATAGCATCGCTTGCGGCAGAAACAAATGTCCTCGTCTTTTCTGGAAGTACTCGTTCGGGTTCCTATAATAAAAAGCTGGCGAATCAAGCAGCTGAAATCGCACGCGAAATGGGAGCAAATGTGAAAGTAGTTGATTTGAAGGATTATCCAATTCCTATTTACGATGGTGATTTAGAAGAAAAGCATGGGATGCCAAAAAATGCTTTACGTCTTCGCGAACAGATGATGAAAAGTGATGCGATCATGATTACCTCTCCAGAATATAACGGCTCGGTCTCTCCTCTTTTAGTCAATGCTTTGGATTGGGCATCAAGAGGCGAAAAAGGGGGCTATTCACCAGCGGCTTTTAATGGCAAAAAATTTGCGATTATGAGCGCATCTCCGGGGAGTGGTGGAGGAGCAAGAGGACTTGTGCATCTGCAGCAAATCATAGAATCGGCTGGGGGAACAGTAGTTTCTACAAAAGTCAGCGTGAAACAGGCAGGGACCGCTTTTAATGAAAAAGGGATGCTTACAAATCCTGCAGCGCGAGAAGAGTTGCAAAAAGAAGTTGAAGAACTCATCACTAACAAAAAGGAGAATCTATTATATTGAGCCCACTTCAATGAGCTCTGCCCAGAAGTGATGTTCCCATTTTGTGACCTCTTGGCCAATTGCATTATAGATTTGGACTTTGTAGGTGACAATTTTCCCTCCATCACAGTCTTGGAAAAAGAGGGCGATTACATCTCTTTTTCGATCGATTTGCCTGCTATAGACTCGTTGCGAATTGTCCCAAAAACGGACAGTCGCAACCATTGTAAGAGATTCTGAAAAAATACTTTTCGGAAAATCCCAAGCGATGATGAGACGCTGTCCAATGAATGGACAGGCAAGTCTTGGATCAGGGGTTTTGACTTTGCTACTTGCTAAAAAATTTGCATCAACCCATTCTTGTTGAACGTAGAGATAATCTTTATAACAGCTGCTAAACATGAGTGAGCAAAAAATCCAGGTCAAAAGTGTTGCTGGAGTGATTTTTTCAAAAGATCGGAAAAAGGTTTTACTCATCAAACGGAGAGATGTTCCCGTCTGGGTTCTTCCTGGAGGTGGAATTGATCCAAATGAATCGTCAGAAAATGCAGTCATAAGGGAAATTTTGGAAGAAACTGGCTTTACTGTCAAAATAGATCGAATTGTATCACTCAATCTTCCCATCAATAAAATGACAAAACCGACTCATCTTTACGAATGTTTGATTGAAAAGGGAACTCCGATAATCACATCCGAAACTTTGGATATTCAATTTTTTCCACTTGATCAGCTCCCCAAACTCCTCCCTCCCCCCTTTCGAGGCTGGATTTTTGATGCACATCGTATGCAACCCTTTTTCCAGAAAAAGATCGATGATGTAACATACCCAATTCTGCTGCTAAATTTGCTGCGTCATCCAATACTGGTTATACGGTTTCTTTATATTAAAATAATCATTTTAGTTGCGAAAATAAAACTAGTGGCAAGATAATCTGTTTCGTTTTTACGGAGGTAATAATGAAAAAGACACTTACACTACTTATGACAACAGCTGTTGTTCTTGGCTTTGCGCAAGACACAACATTGCGTCTCACGAATGAAGAACAAAAAAACAGTACGATCTACATGAAAGTTGGCGTGAATGAATCCAACCTTCCAAAAAATGATGAAAACATGATGCCAGGACTCGGACTTGGTTACCGAACAGCAACAGGTCATCATGGTGTTGATGTAACAGTTGAAGGAAATGCACGTGAAATCCACAATCTTGCACATGAAAGAGTGACCAACTTTGCATACACACTCCCAAAAGTGAACTATCTCTTTGTTTTAAGCCCAAAGAGCAATAGCAGTCTCTATGCAGGAGCAGGACTTGCCCTTGGCGGGATCCAACAGACAACTGTTGTTGACGCAAAAGAAGCGGTCATTAACGAAGAAGACAAAACAGAGATCTCTCCAGCCGTAGCGGCTTTTGAGAAATATCAGGAATTCCACGGTCTCATCCCAACAGCGGTTGTAGGTTATGAATTCAATCGAAATGGCGCAGTGAAAACCTTTGTCCAAGTCGATGTGAGCCAACCAGCGATTGCTGTTCGCAAAGAGGGCGATTTCTTTACACCAAAAGTTGCACTTTCTGCAGGTATTGGTTTCTAAGAAACATTCTCAACTTAACAGGATATTAGACCAAAATCTAATATCCTGTTTCTCTTTCAGAATATATACTATAATGCATCAAAATAGAGAAATGATATGTTATAATATATCATTGACTTGATCTGCTGGCAATTGATCAACATCTAAAAACCATTCCTGTATACAAATCGTTTATTTAAATTGGCATAAATAAACTGAGAATAAAGCCCCGCTTTGGCGAGGTAAGGGCGAGTGTGTTCACCGTTTTTTCTAATTCTGCAATGGAGCTATCTTTATTCAAGAGAAGCAGTATTTTGTCTTCTTCTATTGACTGAGGATCGAGGCTTGCAAGTGGGCACTGAATCATTTCTGCAAATCGCAAAGCCGTCTCTTTAAAGCCTGGCATTGGAATGATCAGATCAGGTGTTGGCCATTCAAGTTGTATCCAAGCGTAGACTGCAAAAGCGGCTAACGTCTCAGAAGTTGTTTTTGATAGG
>DAIDIM010000169.1 GCA_027459365.1 Chlamydiota bacterium | reverse complement strand
ATCTCCGGTGAGAGCGTCCGCGCTTTTATTATTTTTTTACTCGTCAATAGGGACGTTGCTGCTATTAACTCGCAAAAAAATAATAAAATCATCGGACGCCTCCCTCGGATCTGCCTTTCAAAAAATGACATAAGTCGAGCTAATAACAAACAAAAGAATTTATTGCAAACCTCCGGCAATGAAACCTGTGGTCCATGCATTTTGAAAATTAAAGCCGCCCGTAATCCCATCAATATCTAAGATTTCGCCTGCAAAATAAAGCCCCGGACAAATTTTGCTCTCCATTGTCTTAAAATTGACCTCTTTTAACGTAACTCCGCCGCATGTGACAAACTCCTCTTTATTGGTCGTTTTGCCATTTACAACGTAAATGTCTTTATGAATTTTTTTTGAGATCTCTTCTAATTCCTTCAATGAAAAGTCGTTGAGTCGCTTGTCGTTGAACTTCGCTAAAAAAACTTTCCAAAAGTTCTTAGGAAAGTAGAATGGATTCTCCAGTAAGAGTGTCCGATTGGGCAATCTGTTCTTTAACTCTACTAAAACAGTATACGTATCGCAACCCGGCATCCAATCAATTTGCAAATCGACGTTATAGTTTTGTTCATACAAATAGCGCGCTGCCCATGCAGAGAGTTTTAAACTAGCTGGTCCACTAAAGCCAAAATGGGTAATGAGGAGAGGCCCCGTTTGTGAAAATGAGCCAACACTCAACTTAACTTTTTCAAAACAGACTCCGCTCAATTCTGCAAGCGGACTATTTGGAACATTAAAAGTAAAAAGAGATGGAACCGGTTTTTGAATCGTATGGCCGAATTGTTCAGCCCAAGCAAAGCCATCTTTACTACTGCCGGTTGCTAAAATCATTTTCTTTGCCTCAAAACGATCATTTGCGTGAATCACAAACCCTTTCTCTATTCTCTCAATTCGTTGCCGCAAGAAAATTTCAACACCAAGCTCTTTTGCTTCTGCAAGAAGCACTTGAATGATTGTCTCTGAGGAATCTGTTGTAGGAAAAATTCTTCCATCTTCCTCCACTTTTAGAAAGGCGCCCCTAGACTCAAACCATTCAATTGTATCCTTGGGTCCGAAACGATGAAAGGGACCTAACAATTCTTTTTCGCCTCTAGGATAATTTTTCACAAGTTTTGCTGGATCAAAACAGGCATGCGTTACATTGCAACGTCCCCCTCCAGAAATTCTCACTTTGGATAATAGAACAGCTGTTTTCTCCAAAATGGCAACTGTTTGACCAGAAGATCTCGCAATAAGCGCAGCAAAGAATCCAGCGGCGCCACCTCCAATGATAATCACATCAAATTTTAACATGCGATCAGAAGAATATCATAAATCTTTTATTTTTAACAATTTGGATATTGATAATTGATTTAAATTAAACTTTTTCGCAAAGTGCACTAGGGAGTGTATTCAAAAGATTCTTATGTCGATTTTGCAATTCTTTTGAGTGTAGTCTTAAGGAGTAACTTTAAGGAGCGTATGAAAAATTTATCTATCGTAACATTAGTTTTAGCGTGCTCAAATCTTCTTGCAAACGATGAAGAAGTGGTTCAGTACAATTATGATAATAGTTCCAATAACGGATGGTATTATGATGGAACAAACTATACAAACGGTGTTGGGCAATACTCAGAACAACCATGGTACGGATCTGGATTGTATTATGACAATGTATGGTTTGATACAAAAGACGACTGGAATCGCTGGCACAATGATCGTCGGAATGAAGGGCGTCGTAACGGTGAGAACCGCCGAAACGAGAATCGCAGCGGTGGTGGTGGTAATGCCGGACACAATAAGTAATCAAGTCACACCTTGTATTTCAGCAATTATGGGCGAATCACAAATTAGAGGGAGAAGGCGACGATTCTGATTAAAATTTGTCATTTTCAGTCATTTTTCACTTTTTGTCCTGAATAATTTCTAGGTCAAAAAATGACAAAAAACCTTCCCTACCTACATAG
>DAIDIM010000034.1 GCA_027459365.1 Chlamydiota bacterium | reverse complement strand
TGTTTTTCAACAGGAATACCTCTTCCATCATCTTCAATGGTTGCACTTCCATCAGCATGCAGTGTCACGATGATCAACGTACAAAAACCGGCCAATGCTTCATCGATACTATTATCGACCACTTCATAAACAAGCTGATGCAATCCATTGATATTCGTATCGCCAATGTACATACTCGGGCGTTCACGAACAGCTTGCAAGCCCTCTAAAATCGTGATCGAGCTTGCATCATACTTCTTTTCTTCAGTCATCGTTGTCATGCCTTTTCCTTTCCTTAGGAGCTCCTTTAACCAATACGAAAAACCAAATCATTGATTTCAAACTTTGCTCGCAGCTCTTTTAAAAGCCTGGGCTTTTCATGTTGGCACAATAAAGAGTACAGTGTTGCACTTTTTACCTTGATGGTCAATATCCCATTTTTAAAAGAAATAGGTTGGGCAAGAGGAGCTATTTTTTCGCCAATGATTGAGTACCAGAATTGGAAAATCTTCTTTTGAGTAACATCTGTTTTTTTTTCAATTTCAGATAAGACATCAGGCAAAAGATCGCTGATTTTTTTTCCAGTGGGAGAGGTCCCATTGAAGTATCTTTTTATCCGCTCTAGCATAAGAATAGAATACAAAAAAACAGCGTTAAAAACAAGTTCCAATTGTTGTCTGTTATTGTCTAAACATCGGCCTAAAATACCAAGGATCTTGCGGTTCAACGCGAGGCTCTTCAACAACAGACACTTTTTCAACAGTTACTTTTTCAACAGTTTTCTCTTTTTGAACAATTATCTGTTCTTGATTCTCTTTTTGAATGATTGTGACTTCTTGAGTCTCTTTTTGAACGACTTTCTTTTCTTGAATCTCTTTCGGCTCTGCTTCAACAAAATTCAATAAAGCTCTAGCTGCAACTGATGCTATACCGAATTGCGCAACTGTTGCCAAGGGACCATGCAATAAGGTAGCTTGTATAATATACCAATTGGTTAAAAAGATACCTGCACATACTTTTTTGAATCGATCAAAAATGTTCTTTACCTGTCCATCCGCAATGGCATTGAGGGCAAGCATGGAAAGAGATGCCAGAGCAAAAACGGGGTTGCCAAGCACAACCATTGCGATGCAGTTCACTACAATCCCTGTCTGATAGGCTGCATTGAGGTATTTTTCAGTATTTGCCGAAAAAGGGGCAATATTTTTAGCATCAAAAAGCAAAGCAATTGGCGTCAAAGCACTCGCAATCGGTATGGCTAAACCGATCGCATCTATTGAATTGCCCATCGTTGCAAGAGTGAGCCCAGTACTCGCTAAAAGATGAGTGACTTTGAGAGCAGTTCCAGTCCAAGGATAATTTTGTAAGTCCAATAAATTTGCAGAAGCTGATCCATTTACGATTCCTCGTATGGCATTGATCGTTGTCATATCCACTCCAATTAAAATTTAATCTGGATATTGTATATAAAAAGAGAATTCAAACCTACTAGAAAAGTAGACCGCTGACGCCCCAAGCAATGAGGAAATAGATCGTCATAGAAAGAAAATCATTAAAGGCAGTCACAATTGGGCCAGCGGAGATTGCTGGATCTACCCCAATACGGACGAAAAATAGTGGTGAGAAGACCCCAAGAAGGGTTCCTACAAAACATCCCCCAATCAAGCCAAAACAAACAATTGCCGATACTGCAAACGGCGTTGTCGCAGTGAGTGAATTGCCCGTGAATAGACTCAGAAAAAACACGATCAAGCCGCTTAAGACCCCAAAAATAGTCCCTGTAAATAAACCGCCTAAAAATTCTTTGATAATGGTCTCTTTTCGACTTCCAGAAGACAGGCCCCCCATTGCCATCATACGAATCAATACCGTACTGCATTGGAGGCCAATATTACCCGACATCCCGTTAATTAACGGAACAAAAAAGAGGGCAAAAGTGAGGGCTACTCCTCCATGTTTATGAAAGGATGAGGAGACTCCCATATTTAAAATACCGGCACAAAGGGTCACAATGAGCCAAGGAGCTCTTGTCAAGAAGCGACGCAAGACAGAATCATGAGAGGTAAATTTTTCATTGGTACCTGCCATTCTTGCAATCGTCTCATCGGCCATGTCTTCCATGGCTTCCACAACATCTTCATGAGCAATGACACCGATCAACTCATTATCAATGTCGACGACAGGGAGAAACGAAATTTTGTAACGCTCCACTAAGTCGATCACCTCTTCGCGAGTCGCATCGGCTGTGACCTTATGAAGAACGGGACGCATAACCTGACGAAGCGGGGTAGAGCTTGGATTGATCATCATGTTACGAGCCGGCACATACCCTTGCAACTCACCCGCATGATTCAAAATAAAAATCCCCTTCGCAAAATCAATTCTTGGATTATCGCGGATGTATTCTGCCGCCTCTCCAATGGTCATATCCATTGTAAAGGCGAAAAATTCTGAAGTCATTAGACGACCGGCACTCTTTCGGTCGTGTTGTTTGAGCTCCCGAATGCGGACCGCTTTTTTTGAATCAATGATCTCCATTAAGCGACGGAAACGGCGCTCGGGCATATCCTCGACAAGCCAAACAGCCTCATCGGTTGGAACCCTCTCAAAAAGTTTCTTTAATTCTCGATCATCTAACTCTCGAAAAAGGGTGGTTCTTGTATCGCTATCGGTGTTTACAAGAAATTTGATTTTTCCATCGAGATTGGGAAGATTCTCATACAAGATGGGAAGGACATTCGGGGGAAGGTGAGAAGCTGCATAGGCAAGGTCGATTGAGGAGTGTTCGCAAGCAATCTTTGCAATATCGTGTAAGCGAAATTTTGAAGTTTGTTTATGAAAGGCTTTTTCAAGCTTTTCTTTCAACAAATCATCGATCATCCCAGTTTTGGATTCAACGAGGGACTTTTCTTCGATTTCGCATGCGTCGATGTTCGCCATAAGTCCTCTCCAGTCGCGCATTATTTTAGTTTATTTTTTCCTTTAAAGCAAGAGCAATTCCCGATGTGCCTCTTCGACGATATTCGGGAATCTTTTCGACGATTTTACCGCCATTTTTCGCAAAGCCATATAACTTAGTAAAATATCAGCTTTGCGAAAATGGGGTAAACTCGTTCGAAAATATCCCAAATCTCCTCGAAGAATTCACACCGAGAATGGCTCGCAAGAATTTATCTTGTGCATCTTTCCCCTGTTACGCTATCATGGACAACCTATGACAGATCCAGAAAAAATTCGTAATATCGCCATTATCGCCCACATTGACCACGGGAAAACCACCCTTCTCGACAATTTACTGAAACAGTCAAAAATTTTTAGAGAAAATGAGAAGGTGCCTGAACGGGTCATGGATAGCTATGATCAAGAGCGCGAGCGTGGGATTACAATTTTTGCTAAACATACTTGCGTTTACCACGATGACTATAAATTCAATATTATCGATACTCCAGGCCATGCCGATTTTTCAGGCGAAGTCGAACGGGTTCTTGGCATGGTCAACTGCGTCCTCCTCCTTATCGATGCGCAGGAAGGGCCGATGCCTCAGACGAGATTTGTACTCTCAAAAGCGCTTAAAATGGGTCTACGCCCCATCGTGGTTTTGAATAAGATCGATAGACCTCACGCGGCTCCAGATCGCGTTTTAAATCAGGCATTTGATCTTTTCATGGAGCTTGGCGCAAACGACGAGCAATTGGATTTTTCCTATATCTATGCATCCGGCTTCAATGGCTATGCAATTGCAAAACTTGGAGATACCCCGGTTGATTTAACGCCACTTTTTGAACTCATCATCAAAGCAGCTCCTCCCCCACCTGGCAATCTCGAACTTCCATTCCTCATGCAAGCAGCAACAATTTCCTACGATGACTATGTAGGCCGACAAGCGACAGGTCGTATTTTAGAAGGAAAAATCCAGAAAGGCGACACCATTGTTCGCGTTGACCGAAATGGAAACCATACAAATCACAAAGTGGTTAAGCTTGAGGGCCATTTAGGACTTAAGAAAATTGAAGTCGATGAAGCAGGAGCTGGTGACATCG
>DAIDIM010000133.1 GCA_027459365.1 Chlamydiota bacterium | reverse complement strand
GCCTAGGTTATGATTCCCAGCGCATGCATGCTTCCAATTCACGGATTAATTTTAATCAAAAATGGCACCATTTCTCTTGGCAACTCATGGCAGGATTTGCCTATCCGATTTTCTGCAATACAGAACTTTCTTTGGATTACAAATTCCATCAAGGAGGATCTCATTTCAATAACCATGCCATTTGCCTAGGGGTTACATACAAATTTTTTCTTCCTTGAAGTATACTAACCTGACTTTTGGGTTCATTCCGCTCGAATTTCATAGATCTTTTTGCAACTTTTCTTTTCTTTGGATATAAATTCTAGAGTAGTTATCATTTTGATTCATGATCGTCTATTCAAAAAAAATCATTTCCTTTGTTGCCGATATCAAAAATATTGTAAGAAAGATTTTATCGACGGAAGCATGCTTAAAAGTCATTGGACATCGTTTCTACGATAAGCGCCAAAAGATTTCCTATCCCATTCATATCGCAATTTATTCAAGCACGAACGTGCTTGGATATTTCGATCCTAGTTTTTATGAACTTGGTTTCAATGAATGTCTCATGCATGCAGGAAGCGATCACCTAAAAAATGTGATCCGTCACGAACTTGCCCACTATCTTACTTTTATTGAATGGGGGAATATTCCTCATCCTCACGGCCGTGAATTTAAACAGTGTTGCAATCGTTTAAACTGGGGTGAAGAAATTTATAGAGCGAGTATCTGCCTAGAAAACAAGGAAGAAACACTCGTGGAAAGTAGCATTTTCAGAAAAGTGAAAAAGCTCATCGCTTTAGGATCTAGCTCAAACAAAAACGAAGCAGAACAAGCGATCATAAAATCGCAACAACTCCTGTTAAAACATAATATTGAGCACAAATATGTTGAGCCATTAGACGACGAAGTTTTTTATCTTAAAAGAATTATGAAGCAGGGAAAAAAAACGGCCAAAATGTGCGCCATTGGAAGAATTTTGGAAACCTTTTTTGTGAGTATTGTGTATCACAGAACAACTGATGGTACATATCTTGAAATACTTGGGAATCAATCGAGCGTAGAAATCGCTGAGTATGTAGCTCGCGTACTTGATTTGGAGCTTGAGAATCTATGGGAACAGGTGCGAAAACCGGCTCATAAAAACTCATTTTTTTTTGGAATTGCTAAAGGGTACTGCAATAAAATCGAATCTTTAAAAAAGGAATACTCTAAAGACATGACAAATGCCCTGATCATCATAGAAAAAAAACTCATGGATGCAAAAGACATGGCCTATAGAAAACTTACTTCCACCAAAAGCGCTGCCAAGTATTGTGGAACATCTTCTTCTCTCGGAGAAAAGATGGGAAAGTTACTGAACATCAATCCCGCCATTCAAAAATCCTCGAATTTAAAATTCTTGACTTGAACAACAGGTCCTACAATAGGCTGAGTCGATTCTTAGCCCAAGTTCAGAAGCCTCTATAGGAGAATCGAGCAGAAGTTAGCCCGATTCGGCACTACATCTTGAAATCGGCCAACCAAACATCTTCGATGTTTGAACATTGTAAATTTAATTTTTATCACATTCAACGAAATTCA
>DAIDIM010000120.1 GCA_027459365.1 Chlamydiota bacterium | reverse complement strand
CTATTTAATACGTCTCATCGGATGTGGCTTTTTTGCAAGTATTACCACGATCTTAATGTGTGCCCTATTCTTTGGTGATGTCGCTTTTGTAAACGGGGATTTCCCACGATCTTTATCCACTCAGATCTTCCAACTTGCGGGGACGGGTACTTGGTTTTTGGCTATGTTTGCAGGAAGTTTCTATCTTAGCATATCTCGTACGCATGAACTTGAGACAAGATAAATTTTTAAACCTTCGGGTTTGGTTCATATATTGGGTAAAATTTTAGTTTCGTTAAGTCCTTTGCTCGACTTATGTCATTTTTTGATGGCATCTCCGGTGAGAGCGTCCGCGCTTTTATTATTTTTTTACTCGTCAATAGGGACGTTGCTGCTATTAACTCGCAAAAAAATAATAAAATCATCAGACGCCTCCCTCGGATCTGCCTTTCAAAAATGTACAAAGTCGAGCTTTGTACTCATAGGTATATTCCCTTCCATTAAAGTCATTTCTCATCATTAATTATCAAGGACTTATGATTACCACATATGATTACCCAGAGGACATTTGAACTGACGCTTTGAAAAAAGCTTATAGCTTGGCACGTTTTAATAATCCGTTTGACGTGGCTTGGACTGAGACCCAGTATTTCAGCTGTCTGGGATATAGTTTGTCGTTTATTAAGAACTTTTAGTAGCTCCTATAAACGTTTTAAACTCTTCTGAATCAAAGAGATACAATCCATTCAATTTTTTATACTCCTTTCAGATGCTAAGCCTTAAGGATTTACATAATCAAAGGCGACATTTCTAAAAAACGCTTATACTTGGTATTGTTTAATTAATATTAAATAATTTATAATATATAATATATATATTAACTAATATAGTTTTTATTAATTTTAAAACAAGAGGTGAATATGTCAGCACAAGTAAGGTCAACTACAAGAGCTGCAAAACATTCTGTAGATACAGTTCCTCGGCAAGCTCAAAAACCTATCTTTTCCCATGCAGATGAGAAGACAGCAGAGGTTAGACAGCGGATGTTTAGTTGTACCGCTTGCTTTGGTGGAGGAATTATCCCATCTGATGTAGGATCAGGCAAAATGCCAACACGATTAGACCCAGAGAAAATAGAAGAAACACAGAGAAAGGGTGTAAAAACAGATATATCATGCCTAGACATCTTAAAGAAAATAGGTTGGGTATTGGCGCTGATTTTGTTAGTCGCACTGTTAATACTTGCTACATTTTAGAATGTACCCAAAAAATTGCTTCGACGATTTTGTGAATTATTTTGGACGAAGTTAATGCGTTTGGGAACCACCTCTTTCGGATAGAAAGAAGTGGTTATCCAATTAGGATGTGTGCGAGATGAATTCGCAGACAAGAGGAATGTTGACCGGCAAGGGGAGCGGAATTTGATCGATTTGTGGGGCAATCAAAACTTGTCCTGAATGCTTGTCTTCTGATAACGAGAGATATTCTGGAAGTTCCCGTTGTGTATACTCTTGTGCCATTTGAACTGCTTTCATCTGTCGTGAAGCGGGTTTCACAGAAACAATCATCCCAGGCTTCACCATGAAAGATCTTCTGTCTACTTTCTTGCCATCAACCTGGATATGTCCATGAGATACGAGTTGTTGGGCTGCGAAAATGGAAGAGCCAAAGCGGAGTCTGTAAACAATATTGTCTAAGCGGCACTCGAGTTGATTCATAAAGTGCTGCGCTGTATTTCCCTTTAAAAGAAGGGCTTTCTTGTACGCATTGACGAGCTGTTTTTGGCTCATCATACCATAGATCGCTTTCAACTTTTGTCTTTCTTCGAGCTGTACGCCATAGTCAGATTTCTTTTTACGCTTCGCACCATGCTGACCTGGTGGGTTTTGCTTATGTAGCAAAGGATTGCGCGCCTTGCCGAAGATGTTTGCGGCATATTTACGTGCAATGCGATTCTTAGGACCTCTATATCGAGCCATTGTTTCTCCAAAAACGTTCCAATTTGAAAGGGTATAGTATAGTACGGTTTTATTTTTCGAACAATACTATTCGTAAGTAGCTGATTATTAGTGTTTTAAACGAGTATTTGAAAAATCTAGATTCTTTCCGTATACTCTCGCTGTTATGTATTCAGTCCTCGCATATTATCACATAGGCCATATTGACAATCCTCAACTTGAGGTAGAACGTCATAAAGAGTTCTTTAAAACAAGAGATTTTAAAGGGAGAATTTACATCTCCGAGCAAGGGATCAATGGTCAATCAAGTGGCAGAGAAGATCATGCAGAAGAATATATCGCTTGGTTGCGGGCAGATCCCCGTTTTCAGAATGTTAAAGTAAAAATTCATAAGTCAGATCGGCACTCCTTTCCAAAAATGACTGTGAAAGTGCGGAAACAGCTTGTTGCCATAGACTGCGATGTCGATTTTTCAATGACAGGTACCCATATTTCCCCAAAAGAGTGGAAAGAGAAATTAAAGACTAAAGATGAAAATACATTGCTCCTTGATGTGCGCAATGACTACGAATGGGAAGTGGGCCATTTTGATGGTGCCGAGCTTCCGAAACTAGAGACTTTTAGGCAATTTCCGGCCTTCGCAAAAGCATTGTTAGAAACACGGGATCCAACAAAAACCACTGTGATGATGTATTGCACTGGTGGGATTCGATGTGAATTCTATTCTGCACTCATGAAGAAAGAGGGTTTTGAAAACGTGTTTCAATTGGATGGGGGGGTCATTGAGTATGGCGTTCAAGAAGGAAATGATCAATGGAAGGGGAAACTTTTTGTCTTCGATGATCGTTTAGTTGTCCCACTTGGTAAAGAGGATGCGCCGCCGATTGCACACTGTTCTTTATGTAGCACTCCGTGCGATGTCTATTACAATTGTGCCAACATGGACTGCAATAAACTGTTTATTTGCTGCTTATCTTGTCTTAAAATGCATCAGGGTTGTTGCTGTGAAAAATGCTTGGAAGTGGGGCGAGTTCGTCCATACAAAGAGGATGCAATTCCTTTCCGTAAATGGAATCACGAAGAAAAAGTGGCCATGAAGAGTACGTAGAATTCGAGCATTTGCAATTTTCACCACAGAGGCACAAAGAACACAGAGGTTGCACAGAGGGAAAAAACTCCTATTTTGCGAGGGCAAAAAAGAAGGTCTCTGCTGCTACCGCGGCAAATTAAACGGACTTAATTGCCGCGGTAGCAGCAGGAATTCTTCTTTTTCGTCTCCGAAAAAGAAGAGTTTTTCTTTCCTCTGTGCAACCTCTCCCAACTCTGTGGTGAAATTTTTTTTCATCTGTGGTGATTTATTTCATATGATTCGATACAAACTTGAGATTACACCCAAACTCTCCATTTGTCCTGAAGAGATCGGCCTCAAACGGATCTTCTATCTTGATACGATACTAGACAAATCGGTTGTCGATTTCTTGAGAAAAAAATATAGGCCAACAGATCCGATCCTGCATATTGAAGCAAATATGGAAACTTTGCAGATGATTGCGAAGACAGGAAGGCTGTTTTTTAAAAATAGGCTTTTGCATTGGTCAAATCCGGCGAAACTTTACTGGAAAGAGGTGAATGGAACCTATTGCGCAATTTTAGGCGATATTGCATTGGAGAAATGTCATTTTGTTGCATGTAATTGGGCCCTTTATGAAGATTTAATGATTCCGATTGTGACCGATGTCTCCTGGAAATGGGTAGAGCTTTTTGTGAATGGGCCGGTAGTTTTGGAAGGTGTACAAAAAAAGAAGTTTTTGGATGAAGATCCCCCCATTATTTCAACACAAGAGATGGTGATTCCTGAATTGATTTTGACCGATAACACCGGTTGTTTTGCAAATTTGCGAAAGGGTGATCAGAATGCCGAAAAAGATTTATTAGAGGCAGGGTTTATTCGAAAGCAAATTGGCTCTTCCCATTACTATTGCCAAGCAGACAAAGTGCATGAGGCGCTCTCACTTTTGATCGCTGTTGGATGGAAGATTTTTGCACATTCCGGAAAGCCTATTTTGCCGCAGAGTGGAGTCGAGTGGAATGTAAGCGAGGAAAGGGGAAAAATTGCAATTCGAGGAAAAGTTTGTTTTAAAGATCTTGGAATAGAGCTTGCAAGCGTCATGAAAACAAAGAGCTTATTTATAGAAATGGAAGGTGCTGTTGGTTTAATTGAGCGCAAAAAATTTGAGATTCAAGGAGAGTTGTCCGTTGATGCAATGCTTGTGAATAAGGGGCTTCTATTTTTTTTAGTTGGGGAGAAGGTCTTGTGGGGAGAAAATCTTCAGGAAATGATTGAAGGATTGCGAAACGGTGAAGGGGTAGAATTGGCAATGCCAGGAGTTTCCTTTCAAGGGAAACTTTTGCCCTACCAGCAAAAAGGGGTGAACTTTCTTGCCTTTTTAAAAAAGTGGGGCTTTTCAGTACTTCTTGCGGACGAAATGGGTCTTGGAAAAACAGTTCAAGTACTAGCATTTTTTTCTCATCTTCGGACAAATTTTCCTCTTCTTGTGGTTGTTCCAAGCTCTCTTCTTTATCAATGGAAGCAAGAGGTGCACCGCTTTCTCCCTAAAATGGAGGTTTATATCCATGCTGGGATCAATCGATTAACAGATCTTACTCAAGTTCAAGGGATTATCATCACTTCTTATTCTATTTTGCGGATCGATGAAGAAATTTTGTCCTCTATCCAATTTGAAGTGGTTGCTTTGGATGAAGCCAATGCGATCAAGACGGCTGGAACAATGACTGCGAAGGCAGCGTGTCGACTGAAAAGTCATTTTCGGATTGCAATTAGTGGAACGCCGATGGAAAATCGATTCGATGAGCTCCTTTCTCAGTTTCAATTTCTTATGCCTGGTTTTGCAATTACTGATCCTCGACAAATCAAGCCGTTCATTTTGCGTCGAAAAAAGAGAGATGTTGAGATTCAACTACCTGAAAAAATTGATCAAATCGTTTGGGTGGAGATGAGTGAATCGCAAGCGGCTCTTTATGAGAAATATATATCTGAATTTAAAAATGGAATCCTTGCAAAAATAGAAAAAGATGGCATCTCCATACATCGCTTAGAGGTTTTAGAAGCGATCTTGAGATTGCGACAGATTTGTGTAGATCCAAGACTTGTTGGTTCTGAGATTCATGGTTCAAAAATGGAATTGTTGCTGGATGATCTGGAAGAAAGTAAAACACTGATTTTCAGTCAGTTCACAGGCATGTTAAAATTGATTGCAAAAACGCTTGATCAGCAAGGGAAAAAATATCTCTATTTAGATGGAGAAGTAACAACTGAGAATCGGGCCCGTTTAGTCGCTTCGTTTCAGGAAGATCCGGAGTCGACCCTTTTTTTAATGAGTTTAAAAGCAGGTGGTGTGGGTCTTAATTTAACTGCTGCAGAAACTGTCTTGATTATGGATCCATGGTGGAACGATGCTGTTGAGCAGCAAGCAATTGGGAGAGCGCATAGGATCGGGTCAAAAAAATCGGTCATCGTCAAACGATATCTAACTCCAAATTCCATCGAAGAGAAGATGCTCCATGTAAAGGAGAAAAAAAGTATGGCAGCAGAGCTTCTCCTAGATGGAGAGGAAATCGATCTTTTAAGTTTATTCCTTTAACTTCCGCTTTTTATCGCTATTGATCATTTCTAAAGCGGCCTCTTTCAATGTTTTTAACCCTTCAGCAAATCCGAGCGATCGAGTAAGTGATTCAAGATAATTGAGTTCTGAGATAAGTTGGTCATTCATCGATTCTAACTTTGCTATCTTTTTTAATAGATCTTGATGGTTCATACATACCTCTAGTTGTATGTATCTATATTGCAAAAACTGTGCCATGGATTTTTAAGAGGCGGTTAAGATATATTGATTGGCAACAATAACCCTTAAAGGTGAAGAACATGAATAAAAGATCACTTGGAATGATGCTTACAGTAGGCATTCTTACAGTTGCAACTGCGTGCCAATCAAAAACCCCCAGAGTCCCGGCTGCGAGTATGACTACTCAAGAGCAGCAGCCTTCGAGCTACACCCCTCTCGTTGAAAGCGAAGATGAAGACATCGATCTACATGTTTATGGAACCAACGACACCTCCACTTCTTGGGATAATGGAGTCGTTATTGAACCGGAATCGGTGATTGCAGACATTCATGAAGTTTTATCCAATACACTTCCAATAGTGGCACAAGGAGAAGTTGGGGAAGTGGTCGTTTTAGAAGTTGTGCCTCCAGTTGAAGTCGTTCCAGAGCACCAAGAGAACTAAAAAAAAGGATACACCGAGAGCAATCTCGGTGTTTCAATCTATTCTAGCGACCGTTCTGCGATCATTTTCTCTCTATTCTCAAGCTGAACAAATTTTTGAGCATCTACTGCCATACCATTATGGAACCATTCGGAGTCGATGCTATCTTCTGTATATGATTTGCAACAGCCATGTTTTTTATTATTTTTCCAAGTCGTTTCAGAGATGAGGTTGCCTAGATCATCATAATGATACTCGGTTCCATGCTTGATCCCATTAATATAAGGAATTTCAGCTACGCGGATTCCGTTGCGAAAAATCACTTTTGGACCATTCAGTTCGCCGTGATTCCATGACAATTCCATAAGTGGGACACCTGATGGTGAGAACTTTGCCTGGACTCCATGCAATTGATAATCATCATAATGTGAAACTGTATGGATTTCGCCATTGGGATGATATGTTGTTCTTTCTGCCATGATCCCATTTTTGATCTCATCTCTAGAGACAAGAAGTCCATCTCTTGTACGTTTGATCCGATAACCATATCCATTTTCTACTTTTGCTTCGAGCTCGTGATCAGGAGTGTAATATTTCCCATCGATGAGCATCTCATTTTCATACTCTTCAATGCTTAGAGGGATGCCTCGATTGCTCCATAAAGTGATCACACTACGATCGTCAAATTCATATAGATCTTCACGAATAGGCATTCCTTTTGTATCAAAAACGATCTCTTTTAGAAGTGTCCCTTGATCATAGATGAGCAATTTCTCTACAACTTTGCTATTTGGAAACGTAAATTTTGTTGGACCATGGAGCTGTCCATTTTCATAGGCTCGTGTAATCGTAACGCCATTTTTTAACTCCTCTACAATTTGACCATCTTTCGATCTCTCTTCCCACTCTTGAGCAGAAACATCAAAACCATATTTGTGAACAAATTTCTGCGAGACCACTTGGTCTAGAGAATTTGTGGTACAAGATGCAAGGACAAGACCTGATAATACAATGAGTGATAAATGGATATGTGTCATATAAACTCCATAAAAAACATAATGGACATCTTATGTGAGCAAGTTTGATTTAGCAAGAGATATTGTGTAGGAGCTATTCCCGATGTGCCTCCTCGACGATATTCGGGAATCTTTTCGACGATTTTACCGCCATTCTTCGCAAAGCTAATATCTTACTATGAGTCAAACAAAGGCCCTTGTTTCGACAAACATTCTCTCTACTTCTCCAACTTTTTTAAATACAACACTATCTCAGTATGTGCTTTCTCTACCTCTTCAGAGGAGATGGTTTTCATCGGATCTCGATAAGTGAATCGAATAGTTGCATTTTTGCTCATTGCATTTTCAGGGATATAAAGGTCGATGAATTCAAATTTTTCGAGAATTTTTGGACGGTTCTTTTCAATTGCCTGAAAGAGTGTTTCCATCTCCATTTCAAAAGGAAGTAAGAGGGTCAAATCGCGCTCAGAGGATGGAAGATTGGGGATAGGGGTAAAAATAGCAAGTTTGTGATGGAGTTTCATTAAATGTTCGATATCCAATTCGGCAAAAAGGACTCTTTGTTTAATTCCAAAAGAGGTGAGAATTCTTGGGTCGATTTCGCCAAAAGATCCGATGGTCAGATCATTGGAACGAATTTCCGCCTGTCTTCCTGGATGAAAACTGATATGATTTCCTTTTGCAAAGGTGATATTTTGGATACGCAGGGAGATAAAGAGGTTTTCTAAAATCCCTTTTAATGTATAGAAATCAACTTCTTCCCGTTTGTTTTTCCAATTCGTGGGTGCAGATTGTCCTGTGAGCACGAGAGATAACATTGGAACTTCCACGTTTTTCCCAGCTGACATAAAATGGATTCGCCCAATTTCAAACCCACTAAAGCTATTGTTTCTTACATCGAGATTATTGAGGGCGACCTGCATAAGCCCTGGCATTAAAGAAGGGCGCAAAATGGAATATTCTTCAGTTTTTGCATGCAGAGTTTTGAGGAGCTGAATCCCTCGTACACTCATAAATTCTATACATAGATCAGCAAGCTTTGGACTGATCAAATCAGAGGTTAAAAATTCCTGTAATCCAAGGCTGACTAAACGATTGCGGAGTTTTTCAATAAACTGATAGATTAGATCGTTGGGAAGCGTAGACGGAGTACTACGAGAACTTCCTTTATCAATGTTGTTATATCCATAGATGCGGATCACCTCTTCAATCAAATCAATTTCTTCATTGAGATCAAAGCGGTATGTGGGAACATGAACAGATATGGGCTCATTTGGTTTCCCACTGATTTTGCATTCTAACCTCTCAAAGATATTTTCCATTTCGCTTCGAGAGATTTTTGTGCCAAGGAGACGATTTGCTTTTTCAGGTCGTATAGAGATTTTTTTAAAAGCGATAGGGGCATCTCTAAATTCCACTTTTTCTCCCACAGTCCCTTTCGCATATTTTGCAATGAGATAAGCTGCCTCATTCAAGGCATCTTCCACGCCGTTTGGATCAACCCCTTTTTCAAAGCGAATAGAGCTGTCTGTACGAACACCTACTTTTTTTGCACTTTTACGAACTGTCATCGGATCAAAGAAAGCAGCTTCTAGAAAAATATTTTTTGTATTTTCGGAAATGGCGCTATTTTCTCCTCCAAGAGCTCCTGCTAATGCAACGGTTTTTTGACGATCCGAAATGACAAATGTTCCAACAGGGATATCTCGATCAATTCCATCAAGGCCTCTCCAAATTTCGCGATGCTTAGAAAGACCAATGCGGAGGGTCTGATGATTTAGATGTTCATAGTCAAATGCATGGAGAGGTTGTCCACGTTTGAGGAGAATGTAATTTGTAATATCAACCACGTTATTAATGGGTTTGAGTCCAGAGGAGTAAAGGATTTTTTTTAGCCAAAACGGGGACGGGCCGATGTGTACATTTTCAATCAAATGTCCCATATAAAGGGGGACAAGGTGAGGATCTTCAATCTCGATTTTGACTTTTTTAGAAATGCCCTTTTCTTGAAGTGGTAGTGATTCCTTATGGAGAGTTTTTTGGAGCTTTGCTGCAAGCTCTCGGGCAATTCCAAGTGCGCTAAGACAATGTCCAAGATTGGGCGTAAGGGAGAGCTCAAGAATTGGATCCCATAGCAATGGAGTAAGATCAGCCCCGTTTTGCCAGTCAGTTGGAAGCTCCAAGATTCCCGCATTGTCTTTCCACAGATTAAGTTCCGAAGCCGAGCACAACATTCCATTGGATTCGACACCGCGAATGGTCGCTTTTTCAATCAAAGTGTTATTGACCATGGAGCCAACAACTGCAAAAGGAGCTTTTATGCCAGCTCTGCAATTACTTGCACCACAGACCACTTGGACCGCATCTTTACCATTATGCA
>DAIDIM010000118.1 GCA_027459365.1 Chlamydiota bacterium | reverse complement strand
ATCTCAAACGCCGGAGCGGAAGGCATAAACAATAAGATTAAAACGATGAAAAGGCAAGCGTACGGCTTCCGAGATATGGAATATTTTAAACTGCGACTTTATCACCTACATGAGTCTAGGTACGCATTTGTCGGATGAACCAAAATTAATCTAAGTGAATAGATCAAATAGATCTATTTTTTAGATCTTGAAACTGTTTTTTTGCCTGAGCGAGTGTCTGCTCGAGATTTTGCACAATTTCCATGGGGGCTCTTGCTTTAAATTCAGCATTGTCCAGTTTTGCTTGTGTGCTTGCGATGAGTTTTTCGAGTTTTTCTTCTTCTTTTTTGAGACGTGCTTTTTCTTTTTCTTTCAAGATTTCAGGAATAGGAATCAATAACTTCAATAAACCAACCGATTTTGTTGCTCCAAAAGCTTTTGGCTCTTGATCTGTGAATAGAATATTTGAGGTAGGGGTCAGGGAAAGGAGAATTGTCTGATGCGTGTGGGCAAGCAGATACTCATTCGTTACGGGCGTGCCAATGAGATAGAGTTCTGTCTTTTCTGAAGGGGGGATTTGCATTTCTGTCCGGATATTTCGAATCGTACGCACTAGTTCCATCATCAATGCAAAATCGGCCTCAACTTTTTCGTCAATATCCTCTTCTTGTAAGACTTTTGGAAAAGGGGCGACGATACATGCAGGAGAGAGCAGCGCTTTTATGCAATCTTCTGTGTAATTATCGCTTTCTCGGAAGTGAAGTTGTGGGAAAAGATTTTTGATATTTTGGAAAATCTCTTCAGTGATAAATGGGGTGATAGGATGGAGAAGGCGAATGGCATTGACAAGTAAGATTAGAAGGAGTTTTTGCTTGTTTGTTTTTTCTGCATGGGTACCTATTTTCCCAAATAAAATAGGTTTAGAAAGCTCAACATAGGTTGCACAAAAATCGTTCCAGAAAAATTCATAGGCGCGCAGTGCTGCTTTGTCAAATGCGTATGTGTCGAAAGAATGGTTGATTTCTTGCACCGTACGATTGAGAACGGAAAGAATGAAGCGGTCTTCTATTGAGAAAAGTTCAGAATCGATCCCATTTGCAAACTCATCAGAAAGCGTTTCGACATTCATAAGGACAAAGCGTGCGCCATTCCACACCTTATTGGCAAAATTCTTGAACTCTTCAAAACGTCTTTGATCTAAATCTATTTGACGGGCATGCGTTGTGCTACCGCAAAGCGTAAAGCGCACAGCGTCAGTGCCATACTCATCAATCATAGCAAGGGGATCGATCACATTTCCTTTTGTTTTCGACATCTTTTCCCATTTGGATTCAACGTCGCTTGGAAGCGCTTCTCCTAAATCGTATTTTTTCTTTTCAGCACCTGTTATGTATGTGACCGACCCATCTTTTCCTGTTTTCCAATATGATTTTCCATAGATCAGGCCGTGAAGAAACGTCTGGTAAAAAGGGACACTGCCTGTTAAATATTCACCCATCATGATCATGCGAGCGACCCAGAAAAATAAAATATCATGCGCCGTGACTAAGACTGAGGTAGGATAGAATTTTTTTAGATCTTTTGTAACATGTGGCCACCCAAGTGTTGAAAGTGGCCAAAGGGCGGATGAAAACCAGGTATCGAGAACATCAGAATCTTGTGTCCATGAGGAATCGATCCCCGGAGGATCTCCTATTCCAGCATAGCAAATCATCTGATCCCCTTTGTACCAAATGGGAATGCGATGACCCCACCACAATTGTCGAGAAATGCACCAATCACGCAAATTTTCAATCCAATGGAAATAGGTCTGTTCCCAATGAGGTGGGATCAATGTCACTCGCTTTTCTTTAACTGCAGAGATGAGCTGTTTTTTAAAGTGACTCATTTTGACAAACCATTGTTTAGAAAGATATGGCTGTAATGTCGCTTTTGATCGATACGATACGCCCACGCGCAACACATGTGGTTCAATCTTTTCAATCAGCTTTAAATCCTTCAACTCTTGAACAATCTTATCACGCGCCTCTTCTACACTAAGACCTTCAAATATCCCCTCTTTAATCCGGGCATCAGGTGTCAAAATGTTGATCCTTGGCAGATTGTGTCTGAGTCCCATATCAAAATCGTTGAAATCGTGTGCAGGTGTAATTTTCACAGCACCCGTCCCGAAATCTTTTTCAACTAAGGAATCGCCAATGATTGGAATTTTTCGGTTTGTTAAGGGAAGTAGAACATTTTGTCCAATGAGCTTTTTATATCGGGGATCTTCAGGATGAACTGCCACCGCAGTGTCGCCAAGCATAGTCTCAGGCCTTGTCGTTGCAACGACAATGTGATCTTTCCCGTTTTCAAGAGGATAACGGATATACCAAAGAAAAGAATTTCTCTCTTCATATTCCACCTCATCATCGGATAGAGCCGTTTGCGTCACAGGATCCCAATTAACCAGATAATCTCCGCGGTAGATCAACCCTTCATCAAACATTTTTTTAAAACAGACCCGAACCGCCTCATTACATCCCTCATCCATCGTGAATCGAAGGCGAGACCAATCACAGGAGCAGCCAAGTTTTTTAATCTGGCTTAAAATCTGATGTTCACTTTTTTCCTTCCAATCCCAGACAGCTGATAGAAACTCTTCTCGAGAATAATCTTTGCGCCGTTTCCCTGTCTTTGCATAAAGCATTTTCTCGACAACACCTTGCGTCGCAATCCCTGCATGGTCTGTCCCTGGAACCCAAAGTGTCTCATAACCCTGCATCCGCTTCAGACGAATGAGAATATCTTGAATTGTATCTACAAGAGCGTGGCCCATATGGAGAGCCCCTGTGACATTTGGAGGGGGAATGACAATACTAAAGGGCTTTTTGGGGGAATTAGGATTTGCTGTAAAAAAATGTTTTTCTTCCCAAAAAGCATACCACTTTTCCTCAACAAGCTTAGGATCGTAAGTTTTGGATAGTGAACTCATGGGTGGCAATTATAACGCATCTTCATTATTTATACGAATGTTCTTTTCGATGATTGTCATTGCAGCAGAGGGACTTGGGTTTATCTCTCCATTGAGTATAAAATCAGAGCCTTGAAAATCATTTCCAATTGGTTCTGCCGCGCCTCCAAGAATATCGGATAAAAATTGTTCTGTGATTGCGTAGAACGAAAGGCGATTGTTTGGATTTGCAAAGCCATGTCCTTCGGACGGATAAAGTGCGTAAATAACAGGAATATGTTTGCTTTTCATTTCATCGACAATTTGATCTGCTTCTGCCTGTTTTACTCTTGGATCATAAGCCCCTTGTGCAATGAGGAGGGGCTTTCGAATCTTATCAACGTGCGTGAGAGGAGATTTTTCTTTTAATGCACTTGCTCCCACCTCTGTCTCCCAATCGCCAATCCTTTTTTTCATATCGCTGATTAATGGCTTCCAATAGGGAGGAAAACTTTGACAAAGGGTGATTAAATTTGAAGGACCTACAATGTCCACTCCGCAGGCAAAAACATCAGGAGTAAACGTAAGACCAACGAGCGTTGCATAGCCCCCATAGCTTCCTCCCATGATCCCAATTTTTTTCGGATCTGCAACTTTATTTGCAATCGCCCAATTTACACTGTCAATTAAATCGTCGTGCATTTTGCCGCTCCATTCGAGATTGCCGGCATTCGCGAAATGCTTGCCAAAACCTGTCGATCCACGATAGTTGACGCTCAATACTGCATAGCCTCGATTGGCTAGCCATTGATGTGTGGCATTCAGTCCCCATTCGTCCCTTGCCCAAGGGCCTCCATGAACAAAGAGAATCATCGGATTTGGCCCTTTGGTTTCAGGAAGTGTCAAATAGGAGACTAAATCGAAATTATCTCGGGATTTGATGATGACCGGCTGCATAGAGGCTAGCTCTCTTTTTTCAAGGGCCGGATTCCCTGAAAATAGATATTCAAGTTTTGCCCGATCATAGAGGTAATATTTGGCTGGCATTTGATCGGATGTATAGGCGACAATCCACTTCTTATCGTCTTGCGAGCGAGACACAATTTGAAAATGGCCTTTATGCAAGGACAATAAATAATCAATATCTTTGCCAATAGATTTATCAAGCACTTGAATCCTTGGTTTATCATAGTTAATTTCAATTGCTTGAATGTTTTTATTCGTAGGGTGATTCGTGAATGCGTCTAAATCTGCTTTTGAATCTTGTGCTAAGATTTTTTCTTTACCTGTTTTCAGATTGAGAGTTTTTAAAACAGCTGTATCAGTATCTCGAGAGTCTAAAAAATAGATTGTATTATTTTGCTTGTTGAAGCCGAGAATGGAGGTATTCATTGTGTTCTCCATTGGGATTTTCATGAAAAACTTCCAGCCATTCTTCTCTTTTTCATAAATTTCTTGATCCCCATCAGCATTTAGTTTGATCCCAAAACGAATTTGCAAATTGTTATCGGCTATGAGTTCGGAATATGCATCATTTTCCAAAACAAGATTCAATTTGCCAGTTTTCAAGTCCAACAGGTAAACATCAAAATACTCTTTATTTCGTGTATTCAATCCAATTAAAAGCTTCCTTGGTTTATTAGCACTTCCTCCAAAAATGACCGTTTTCACATCTTTTTCCGGAGTTAAAAGTTGCCTTTTATGAGTGGCTAAATCATAACTATACAGTCGAAAATTCTCATCTCCCTTAAAATCTTGAAGATACAGAATATAATGAGGATCATAGCTCCAAAAATATTGCCGAATTCCACGATCCGTATCTTGTGTAATCACAGATGCTTCTTGGAGCTTATCAACAGGCGCAATCCATAGATTTAAAATTCCATTACTTGGAGATAAATAGCTAATCATTTTCCCATCAGGACTTAATCTCACCATTGTCTTTTCAGGATTGCCAAAAATCACAGTTCGTGGAATTAAATCGCCATGCAACGCGCAATAGCAGCAAAGAAAGCTGAAAAATTTCTTAATCATGAGTTCCTCATTGAATTGAGAAAATATTGTATAGTGTTTTCTTCAGAATTTCAACTAATCTTGACTTATGTCATTGGCGCCGCAGAGAAGTGTATCGTTAGGCGATTATGTTTTTTGTTTTTCGACGACGCTGTGGAACAATTCGAGCAGTCGATGCAGCTCTTTTTTTTCCCACCAGAAAGCTTGGCTCATCCAGTCTTTCTTTTCATTGATACGATCGGACATAAAGTGACTGGGAAGGGCGGTGGTTGGGGGGAATGGAGTGTCGAGGACAGCTGAAAAGTGCGCTTTTGCTAAGCTCGGACCTTTGACTAGGTAGAGCCATGTGCCGAAGGGGAAGTGGAGGGGAGAATTTTCTTGCGTCAGCAGGGCAGAAGGATATTTTCGGAAAATCTGCTCCGCATTTTTGATCTGTTTTTGGAGAAGATAATACCAGAGCTCAAAAGAATCAAAGAGGATCCGATCTTCTTTTATCATTTGTACTTTGTGAAGTTTTTTAAAACAAATCCCAAGCTCTTTAAATGAGCGTTCTTTAAGACCTTTTTTAATGAGATAATAGAAAACACGAGTTTCCCGTTTTGTCCAGATCGGAGGGATTTCTTGTTCTAAAGGGAAAAAGAGGCGATCAATGGAGGCAACAAGGGGAAAAGGTTGAATTTCTTCTTGTGCATCGAGTTCAATCAAACAATAAAGAATATTCCCAAGGAGCGTTTGATTGAGTGGCTCATTTTTAAGGATCTCTTTTGCCATTTCTACTAGAGTTGGGATCTTTCTAAGCCAAAAACAGAGCTTGATCGCAATTAAAGTGAGCTTATCTGGATCATCTTCGATAAAAGGGAGATTTTCCCAATTTTTTTGGAGACTTTCGAGCAGTTCTTGTGTATCAGAAATCTGCATGAGATTGGGTATGTGGCGAATCGCAAGGAGAATGATTCGATAGGCAGCTTCTCTTGTTCTTAATGAACTTTCATGCATGCGATAGATGACATGCTCTTGAATCATCGGAGTGAGAGGATGTTTTGGAAATTTTCTTAAGGCAAGCTCAAGACATTTTGCCTCTTCTTCTGCATCAGACATGGCTTCATACACAAGAGATTTACCTAAATACTCAAGAGGGGCTCCTGGGGTCTTGAAAAGTTGCTCAAATTCTTTAAGTGCAAGAGGAAGGAAGGTTGGATCGTTCAGCGCTTTTCCTTTTTCTAGTATTGTAAGGCCTGCTCGAAAAAGGGCCTCGCGTCCTTCAATTCGACCTGGAAAACATTGGCCAATACGCCTATATTCTTGAAGAGCAATGTCATACATTCTGTGACTCAAGAAACTATTGGGCACTGCTAAGCAATTGACCATTGCATTGAGACTTCCACTATATATTTTGAGATTTTTTACAGTAAAAGCGCCATCTTTGTATAAGAATCCAACGTGAGAGCCTGTTATTGGTAAATAGCTTACAAAATTCAATTTCAGATGATGATCGATATAGAGTCTGATTTGATCCTCATTTTTCTCAATGCGGATATGATGACTTTTTTTTGGGTCTAAATAAATTGAATTTGCTTCGAGAACCTGCACATTATTGCGAAATAAGCGATGAGAGGGATGCGATGCAGATCCAAGCCATAGGCAATACCCTTCTTCAAGTCCAAGACGAATATCCGCTTCCGGTACGCTAAAAAGAAACCCAACTCCTTGACTTTCAGCATCAAGTCGAACGTCGGCTTCAATTTTAATATTATCGACAAAGGTTTTTCGAGAAATTTTTAAGGCTGCCCATGCGGTACTCGCTAGATTTTTTGTAATCGCAATATGTTTTGCTAAAAGAATATTCTCCTCTAACAACCAATCTTCGCTATTTTGAAGATCAAGAGTTGCCATCAAGACCCATTCTGGCTTTCCATCGACATAGCGCTTAATATCTGCGATGAGTTCTTCTAAGTTTTTATAACGATGGGCAATTGTCGGATTTAGACATTTGGTTGCAACTGCTGCTAATTGATGGGGGATTTCTCGATGTGGAGCCATTTCTATGGGAGGAACGAGCTCTTCCTTATTCATTTGTTTTCGGAAAGAGGCGATTGTTTTTCTGTGGAAAGGGAGTTGCAATGTGAGCATCTGATAGAGAATAACACCGAGAGCATAAATATCTGTTTGTACAGATGCATGTTTTCCTGTGATGAGCTCGGGCGCCATATAGGCTAAAGTCCCTGCTACCTTCCCGGGCCGGGTCACCAAATCTTTTGCGTTATTTTTTTTTATTTTGGGAACGATTTCTTTACTAATTTGATCTACGAAGTTTGCAAGTCCCCAATCAAGAATCATCACCTCGCCATATTTGCCGACAATGATATTTTCTGGTTTTAAATCGCGATGGAGAATCCCCTTTGCATGAGTATGAGCAATCGCCTGACAAATCTGCAAAAAAATCCTCGTTAAAGCAGGAATGGATTTGCCAATGGGATGTAACGGTTTCCCAAGCCTGTCCTGTTCTCGAGTAATCGAGAGGATCTTTCGCAATGTTTCTCCTTCGGCAAAAGGCATTGTGTAGTAAATATCAGGAAGTGTTGAATGGATATTTAAAATGGGAATAATCGAAGGATGCGTTAATTGAGAAGTGACTTTCGCTTCGCGTAAGAAACGTTCCTGAATCACTTTTTTTTCTTGCAGCTCAGGTTTAATCCGTTTGAGGGCCACTTCTCGATCGCAAACGGGGTCTTTAGCCAAATAGACCTCACCCATGCCACCACGCCCAATGAGACGTAGAATGGTATAAGGACCGATTGATTTTGGAACAGAATCTTTCTTCATTGTCATTTATTTTTAACATAACTCATTTTTTCTAGGGTGTATTTTTTTACATCGCGAAAAAAATAGACTTTCCCTATATTTTTTTGAGTATGATTAAAAAAAAGATCGCACTGACAGGGGATCGACCGACAGGAAAGCTCCATCTTGGCCATTATGTCGGATCTTTAGCTACGCGCATTAGGCTTCAGGAGGATCATAAACAATATGTCATGATAGCAGATGCGCAGGCATTGACCGATTATGCTCATGATCCTCAAAGAGTGCGTGAAAACATTTTGCAAGTTGCTTTAGATTACCTTGCAGTGGGAATCGATCCGCAAAAGACCACTTTTTTTATTCAATCATTAATCCCGCCAATTGCTGAATTGACCATCTATTTTCTCAATCTTGTTACCTGGAATCGATTGAAGCATAATCCAACGGTGAAAGCAGAGATTCAACAAAAAGGGTACGGAGAGGAAGTCCCTGCAGGTTTTATGATTTATCCCGTATCTCAGGCAGCAGATATCACCATTGTTAAAGCCGATGTTGTCCCCGTTGGAGATGATCAGCTTCCAATGATCGAACAGACTGTTGAATTAGTTCGTAAGTTCAATCGCTTATATAAAACTGAATGCTTAATCGAACCAAAGGCCCTTTTATCTCCTATGGCTCGATTACCGGGAACTGATGGACTTGCAAAAATGGGCAAAAGTCTTGGGAATGCGATCTTTCTTGCTGACATTCCAGATGAAATTACGAAAAAAGTCAAAGGGATGTACACAGACCCAAATCACCTCCGCGTAGAAGATCCTGGAAAAGTGGAAGGCAATCCTGTGTTCACGTATCTCGATGCATTTGCGTCAGATAAAGAAAAAGTAGAAGATTTAAAAAATCACTATCGGCGTGGCGGTCTTGGGGACTCAGTCGTTAAGAAATATCTTCTTGAGGTGTTACTTGCATTCCTTGAGCCGATCCGAAAAAAAAGAGAAGAGCTTGCAAAAGATCCAAAATATGTAATGGATCTTTTATTTCGAGGAACAGATCAAGTGAACGTCATTGCGCATCAAACCCTCAAGGAAGTTCGTCAATCAATGGGAATAGATTATGTTTAGAATGATTATCATGTTATTTGCTTTCGTTACTTGTTATGGACAAGAACGGGTTTGTGTTTATGTAGACATTGTTGGTGATTTGTTTCATGCAGGTCATGTAGAATTTTTTAAAAAGGCAAAAAGCTTTGGAAATTATTTAATTGTTGGAGTTTTAGCCGATGATGTCGTTGAAGGATATAAACGAACACCTATTCTCAGTTTAGAAGATCGTGTAAAGGTAATCTCGGCATGCAAATATGTGGATGAAGTGGTCATTGCACCGCCACTTAGACTCACAGAGGAAATGGTCCAGGAACTTGGCATTCAATATGTTGTACATGGAGATGATTTCAATAAAGCTCTTTTAGAAGACCAGTATGGAGTTGCGCTCAAATTAGGCATTTTCCGTACAGTACCCTATACGCCAGGAATTTCAACAACGGAAATTATCAAACGGATTGTCATTCGTCATGAGCAAGGGGAATTTTAGACCTATTGCCTAACTAAAGGTTCGTCGAATTTAAACAAGAGGTCGAATGTTTTTATTTTTGTTAGCATGTTCTCTTACTACATCCGAATTTAACTATTGGGAAGAACAAAGAGGACAGTTTGAAGAACTGGGATATCTTTGGATTAAAGGGTTTTATTCTCCAGAACAGGTGATGTTACTTCGCGCTTGGTCAGACAAGATCGCCGAGAGCTCAAACGCACTTCTATCAATGTCTCGAGCAACAGAAATTTCTCTTAACACTTTACAACAAACAATTCCTGGATCCTTGATCGTCGTACCCGAAGCAAAAGATCCTCAAAAAGTATGTAGAGCAGAAGATCTTCTCACCTGTTATCCAGAACTCCATAGTTTTGTTTATGGAACCCTTACATCGTATCTTAGCTATCTCTTCGGAGAGCCATATGTGCTCTTTAAAGACAAAATCAATTTCAAATGGCCAGGTGGAGGCGCTTTCCCTCCGCATCAAGATTTCCCAGCTTTTGAGTTCTTTGGTCCGAAAGAACATATCACAGCAATGGTTTGTATCGATGAAGCAACGATTGAAAATGGTTGTTTACAAATTGCCCATCATTGGAAAGATATAGAAAGTATAGAGAAAAATGTCATACAACAAGGGGCATATGTCTTACCATATGTGGTCGGAGGACCCTCTCACGGAACAATTCAGAAAGAAATATGCGATCAAATCATTTGGCTCCCTATTTTAGCAAAGCCTGGTGATGTCGTGTTTTTCAATTCCTATGTTCCACATTATTCTGAAACAAATCAAAGTCATTCCCCAAGACGTGCTATGTTCTTCACTCATAATCGCTTAAGAGATGGAGAATATAAAACTGCCTATTATAGATCCAAACGGAATGATCCAGAGAATCCGATGTTTCATTTTGGTACGCCCACGAAGGCAAGAAATAAATAAATTTTAGCCCCGCGGTCTTTCGCTATTTGAAAGACCTGATAAATCTTGTGAATTTGTCCTCGACAAAATTCCCGATAAGCTTCTAGAAATAATTGGCGTACCCATTTCGCTTGATACTAGCGAATTAGTAGGAGCTGCCGTCTCGACAGAAGAATTTAGAACAGAATCAGGTAAATAAAGAAGGGGTGGGATTGGTAATACCATGAAATGGTCCTTTTTTTTGTTTAACTAATACTATAATAGATTAACTAATTAACTAAAACGATATATTATATTTATAAATAATTATTACAATTGGGAGGAAAATTCATGTTTTTCCAGCTCACGAGAGTGACTTATAATAAAATTTGAGGTCTGTGAAATCATAGAAACTCCTTTTTTAGTTTTTTCACTAAAATACAATAATAACACGCTAAATAAATTAAATTATATTACTAACTAAAAATAATAGTGTAATAATTGTATGATACTGTATAAAAAGAAATTTGTCACTTAGATATAGTTATAATTTTAAATTACTATTTTAATTTAGCGGCTTCTTCGAGCTTTTTTAGACGTTCGTTGATGCTTTCAATGCGGCGAATGAAGACTTCTTGCCTGTTGTATTCCTGGATGGGGATAGCGGGACTGCCGCGATAAG
>DAIDIM010000106.1 GCA_027459365.1 Chlamydiota bacterium | reverse complement strand
GTGTTTTGGATCATCCATCCACTTGTCCCAATCGCACTTGCCAATGAGCCCTTGCGGCGCTGACCATTTCGTGCCAAGGCCTGAGGTTTGAAAGAGTGAGGGACGGTGATTGGAGAGAGGAAAAGAAGTGTTATGAAGCTGAAAAGGTTTTTTGCGCAGTAGATCACTTTTTGGATAGATGTATAATGTTCTTCAATGAGTTTGCCATGATCCCAACAAATCGTTTCAGGAGGGGGAAGAAGACATTTTTCTAGGCGCAAGAGTGTATTCATTTGAGCGCAACGAGAAGTGCTTTACAAAAGTCTGGAAGATCGTCGGGAGTTCTCGAGGAGATGAGATTTGCATCGACAACTACAGATGTGTCTGAATAGCGGGCTCCAGCGTTTTCTAGATCGTCTTTAATGGAATGAAAACCGGTTACATGACGGTTTTTGAGAATTTTTGCCGAAATCGGCACCCAACCTGCATGACAGATGAAGGCAATTGGCTTTTTGGCTCGATCCATCTCTTGCACTAAAGAGAGAACTTTTGGATAGCGGCGCATTTTGTCGGGAGCAAAGCCTCCGGGAATGACAAGTGCAGAATATGTGTTGGAGGAAACTTGATCATAGGTGATTTCAGAGGTGCATGGGTAGCCATGTTTGCCAGGATAAATGTGTTTTGCTTCCGCTCCTGCAATGACTGTTTTAAAGCCTGCCTCTTCAAGACGAATTTTGGGATACCAGAGTTCGAGTTCTTCATAGAGTTCATGAACGAGTATAAGAATCGTTTTCATGGAATGAATTCTATGATAAAATTATTTTTTGGCAAAGGATTTTCTCGACTTATGTCATTTTTTGATGGTATCTCCGGTGAGGGCGTCCGCGCTTTTATTATTTTTTTACTCGTCAATAGGGACGTTGCTGCTATTAACTCGCAAAAAAAATAATAAAATCATCGGACGTCTCCTTCGGATCTGCCTTTCAAAAAATGACATAAGTCGAGATTTTGACAAAAATTATTAATCTATTATAGATTTTTTCAAAAAAAAGGAGTAAACAGATGTCTTACCCAATTGGAAATAATCATCGGCCTCAGGTGTCTCCTCAAAAGGAATGTAGTATATCAAATTTCAAGCCGGATCCTTACATACAATGTCATGATGCTTGTGATAAAATTCCTCATGAACTTATGCAATTAATATGCCGTATATCTTGTTTTTTTGCGAAATAGTTAGGTAGTAAATGGAAACAATCTCTCTAAAGCAGATCATGTTGAGTCCAATAGGCCTTTTTTTTGCTCTGTTGGTCAAAACACTTTTATGCGCCCTTTTCTTGTGTGGCGGTATTCAGTTGTTAAATTTCAAAATGTTCAGCTCTTTCTTCACTATAAAGAGAATCGTAGGAATGTTCTTGTTGATATTGGGCTTGCGATTTTTAATTGATGTATTGTTTGTATTTCGTCTTGCATGATAAAAGGTCATTCTGTGAAGAATGATTTGATTTTTTCGATGAATGTCTTTTTGTGGGGATGATTTTGCGGCGCTTCGAGTTCTTCAAAAGAGCGGAGTAGCGCCTTTTGTTTTTCGGAGAGACGAATCGGTGTTTCGACAAGAATGCGAACAAGCAGATCGCCTAAACCTTGTTTGTGAACGTTCGGAAATCCTTTTCCGCTGACACGTAAGAGTTTGCCATTTTGCGTTCCTTCTGGAATTTGAATACGGCAAGATTCACCAAGCGGTGTTGGGATCACTTTTTTACTTCCGAGGGCAGCTTCTGTAAATGTGATGGGAAGTTCGAGGTACACATCATCGCCTTCACGCTCAAATGCAACGTGCGGTTCAATTTCGATGTCGACAAAGAGATCTCCAGCTGGTGCGTTTGAAATTCCTGCATCGCCGTAGCCGCTCATTTTCAGGCGCATTCCATTGTCAACGCCTGCAGGAATTTTGATTTTAATGCGCTGTTTGTCTTTCGTTCTCCCTTCGCCTGCACAGCTGCGGCAAGGATCTGTGATCATTTGCCCCGTCCCTTTGCAGTTCGGGCAAGTGCTGGACATGCTGAAAAAGCCACGATTTTGGTAAACCTGGCCGTTCCCTTTGCAGGTAGAACAGGTTTTTACGCCGTTTTTTGTTTTAGAGCCAGTTCCTTGGCAATCTTTGCAGGAAACATAGTTATTGATGGCAATTTCTTTCTCTGTGCCGCGAGCCGCCTCTTCGAAAGTAATTTTGACAGAGATCCGTTTGCTTGAACCTTTGCGATTGTCTTGCTCTTCTGTGGCTCCAAAACCGCCGCCAAAAAAGGATTCAAATCCGCCGCCTCCACCAAATGCCCCCATGAAGGTACGCAAGGCCTCTTCTGTTGAGGAAAAGCCTCCACCGCCTCCAGGGCCTCCCATGCCAGCGCCCCTTAATCCATCTTCTCCATATTGATCATAAATGCGCCGCTTATTGGTATCGCTGAGCACTTCATAGGCCTCAGAAACTCGCTTAAATGTTTCGGCGGCTTTGGGGTCATTCTGGTTGCGATCAGGATGGCATTCAAGAGCCTTCTTTCGATAGGCTTTCTTGACCTCTTCGGGAGTGGCTTCTCGGGTGACCCCGAGGGTGGCATAAAAATCAGGCATAGCTCTTAGTAACCGCGACGTGCAGCAATTTTATTACGTTTGACAGCAGCTTTCGATTTTAATCGACTTTTTACAGAAGGTTTATCGTAAAAACGGTGCGCTTTTGCAGATTTCATGATCCCTTCTTTATCGAGTTTTTTCTTGAGAGCGCGGAGCGCTTTATCGATTGGTTCCCCCATACGGACTTTCACACTGGGCATTTCATACCTAAAGTTTGTTATTTATTGCTCTATCATATCGCAAAGATGTGCTTTAGATCAAGGGTTTTGAAAGAGCAGTGTGCTTCTAAAACGGTTCTCGAGATTCTTTTTCTGATGAGTTCGGGATGGGGTGAATAAAGGTTTGAAATATGTTTCACTTTTGCTTCGATTTGTGTGGGGAAAAGTAATTCTACGACGTCAT
>DAIDIM010000099.1 GCA_027459365.1 Chlamydiota bacterium | reverse complement strand
ATGACTCCGACTATCCACATTCCAACATTGCCAAACGGGATCCGATACATCCTTTCCACTTTCGGGAATTTATAGCGGAGGATGATGGCAGAGATAAACATCAAAACATACATGAGTTGGTAGAGGAGAGCGGCAAGTGATAGGAGAATCCAGTAAGAACTATTGATCGAGGGCATAAAGAAGAAAATAAGAGAGAGAATCGTAACAATGATCCCTTGCGCAATCAGAATGCCGACAGGCATCCCTTTTTTATTTTCTTTATGAAAGAAGGGGGGAAGATCGCCATGCATCGTCGTTGCAAAAAGGCTTCGGCTTGGGCCTACAATCCAAGTGCTTAGCATTCCAATAGCGCCAAACGATACAATGGCTGCAACAACGGGCATTGCCCAGGGAACATTGAATTCATCTAAAACGTATCGAAAAGCTTCCATGGCGCCAGATGCAAGCTGAATATCATGGAGGGGTACAATGATGCCGATGGCAAGGGCGCCGATTGTGGAAAAACCTAAAATCAGAATCGCCGATAAAAAGATCCCCTTTGGATAGGCAATTTTGGGATTTTCTACGTTTTTAGCGTGAACTGCAGACATCTCAACGCCGGCTAAACCAAAGAGTATTCCCGAAAAAAGGACAAGGTCTTTTAAGGAATGAAAATCAGGAGCTAAGGCATTCCAATGAAAGGAGATTTGAGAGGGGATTCCTTTGATTAACCATCCAGCTGATAAAAAGGTGATTAGCACAACCGGGACAACAGTTCCCAAGAGGGCCGTGATCATGCTGATAAAACCTGAAATCGCCATTCCTAGAAAGTTGACAAGTGTTGCCAACCAAAAAGTGATGAGGATTGTAGAGATTAAAAAGAATTTATTAGTTGCCAATTGGGGGTCGAAAATATAGGCAATTGCAGTTGCAGTAAAGGTGAGGATGGTGGGATAGTAAATGACATTTTCAATCCATTGTAACCAAACGGCGACAAAACCCATTCTTGGCCCTAAGGCCTCTCGCACCCATGTATAAACGCCCCGGTCAGGCCATCCAGAAGCTAGCTCTGCAGAGACAAAAGCTGCAGGGATAAAAAAAATGATGGCGGCTATCGCAAGAAGCGAAATGATCGATAGTCCAAACTCAGCAAATAAAGGGAAATTTTTAATATTACAGATCGCAGCTAAGTTGATAAACGCAATTGTCGATGCGGTGAGTAGTCTTGTTTTGGTGCGAGTCATAAGGTTTAACCTGAACTTTGGGTTTATTTTATAGAAGATTGGCTTAGATTTCGAGATGATTTTTTAAAGAGCGCTCAAAAGATGTGACCGAGATTCTGTGAAAGAAACCTAGAGTTCTGGTTTTGGGGAGTGTTCTCAAAAGAATTGCAAAATCGACATAAGAACTTTTGAGAACACTCCCTAGTGCACATGCGCATTTTGCCAATAAGGATGGCTTAAATCTTTTTCATAGCGATTTGTGATCGAGTCATATATTTTAACAGGGGAGAGATTTTCCCCATAGTATCTTTGTAAAAAAGCTGTCGGATTATTCGGAACAAAGACTTCAATGCCATCAAAAGTGGCTTTTTTTAAAGGAAAAAGTTGCTCGAAGGCTACTGGCACGGTAAAGCGTCTTTCTCCTGCTTTCCACCAATCAAAGAAGAATATGGACCGATCTAAAGAGAAAATATAGCTGCACTGTTTTTTTTGGGGATCGATATCATAAAAATAAATATCGATCATGTCATTGGTTTCTCGAATATAAATTTTAAAAAATGTGTTTGGGAAATCGCGACCCGACCAATCTTGGACGATATACTTTTCACAGTCCAATCGATTAAATGCGCGGCGTGCGTTCTCAAAATCGGGGAGTAAAAGGGCAATATCAATATCGTTGTCCCAAGGGATCACGCCACCATAGCGATAGGCGCCAAGAAGCGTTCCACAGTCTACCCACCACGGTATTTTTGCATCATCCAATACTTTTGCAATCTCTCTGAGTGCATCTTTTGCAGCGCTTAAGTGTTCTTCATCCCCTGGACGACGAGCAAACCCCTGACAATGAATGCGTTGTGTATTGGAATCAAAAATGCATAACCCCATTTTCTGATACAATTCAAGATTTGAACGACAGGCCGTAGATTGAATATGCGCGACTAAAGAAGCATAGGTAGCTCTCCGCTCGTTATCGAGATAACTCAACCCTTTTATGGAACTGCCAATAGCAAGGCTTAGAGGCAATGAAAAAATACTTGCAATTGAATATGTGGCTAAATTGTGATCATAGCGGTATTTTTGAATCAGCTCCCACTCCCCATTATCTCTTAAGTACGCAACACGACCCGCGAACAAATACTGAAATGGAATTAAAAAAGTGTCTCCTAGCTTCTCTAATCCTTTTGCATGATAGACCGATACATTGAGAAAAAGATTTCCACAAATGCTCTGGTAGACACAAATAAGAGGTAAAAAAATCGTGATCAATACCCCAACAAACGTTTCCCACATTCGATCTAACATATTATTACTTTCCTGCTATTTGTTGAGGAACTGCTTGCGAGGATAGTGCTGAAGTGAACGATAGTACGGTAGATAGAGGGTCTGCAAAATTGACGATGATTGGATTTCTCCCATGTCGATCTTCCTCTTGCGACCGCACATCGAATCTTTGATCTGTCAACATTTGCGTAAGAAAATGTTGCGAAAGAAATAGGGTAGCACCTGCAAATAGCGTGGTGATCGCGTAAGCTT
>DAIDIM010000083.1 GCA_027459365.1 Chlamydiota bacterium | reverse complement strand
GTGAGAGCGTCCGAGCTTTTATTATTTTTTTACTCGTCAATAGGGACGTTGCTGCTATTAACTCGTAAAAAAATAATAATATCATCGGACGCCTCCCTCGGATCTGCCTCTCAAAAAATGACATAAGTCGAGTTAAGGTATTTTATTGTCCACATCTGAAAACACTATGATGTGTTAGACAGATAAAATGCTTGAAATGCGTCTCGTACCGAATAATCATTCATTGATTATGAATAAACATATTTTTAAAGAAAACCTAAAAACTGGCTTCTTAAAATTGATCAGAATTCCCACTTTTATGGGTAATTCTGGTCGAGATTATATTCTTTTTAACCAGAATTCCCACTAAAAAGGGGAATTCTGGTAATATTCAGGAAAAAGGATTGATGATGATATGAGGGATGTCCTACGATTAATCAAAACTCCCTACGTGGATACGCAAACGCTTCTGAGTCTCCTTACAGACTATCGCAAACCCAGGGAGTGCATTTTGCGAATGGTAAAAAATGGGGAACTCATTCGCTTAAAAAATGGCTTTTTCTTAATAGCGATTAAGGTTTCAGATGGGACAAATGGGATGGTCCCCTATGAACAGATCGCAAACCTACTGTACGGCCCTTCTTATGTGAGCCTTGAGTGGGCACTCTCTTTTTATGGAATGATTCCAGAACGTGTGCATACTGTAACAAGCATGACCATCGGAAGAAATAAAGAATATCACACTCCTGTAGGGGATTTTTCGTATTTTGGAGTCTCTTCCGATCGATATTCGATTGGGATTGTACAAAAACAGTCTTCCAATTCTATTGGAGGATTTTTGATGGCAAGTCCCGAAAAAGCCCTGGCCGATTTAGTGTTTAAGACGTGTAAAGGATTAAACAAAGAGCAACTTTACCATGAGTTGCTAGAAGCAAAACGGATCGATCGAGAATATTTTCACACAATAGATAAGGCTTTGTTAAAAGAAATATCTTCATGTTACCATTCAAAAATAGTTAATTATTTATTAGATCTGGTAGGAACAATATGAATTTTGATTTAAGCATTAAGCAAATGTTGGAAAGTTATTCGGATGCAATGCCTCAGGTAGATAAACTACGTGAAATTTTGCAGCAGACGGCATTGCTTGGTCTCACCCGCCACCATTTTTTTGAACATGCAGTTTTTTATGGGGGGACTGCATTGCGAATTCTTTATGGATTAGACCGCTATAGTGAAGATCTTGATTTTTCCCTTCTTAAACCAGATCTAGATTTTAATTTTTCGCCTTTCTTAGAAGGAATGAATCGCGAATTAGGGGCGTTTGGGTTTGAACTCGATGTTGCCATCCGTGAAAAAAACTCTGAAACGGGAATTTGGTCCGCTTTTTTAAAGGCAAATACATTTTCTTTGATGTTATCCATGTATGAAAAAACAAAAATCAAAGGAATTCATCCCGACCAGAAAATTCAAATCAAACTCGAAATTGACACAACGCCTCCTCTAGATCATTTACCGTTAGAAAGTAAGTTAGTGAAAAATCCGGTTCCTTTTTATGTGTCTACTTATACACTCGCAGATCTTTTCGCAGGAAAAATGCATGCCGTTTTGTGTCGAAACTGGCAAAGAAGGGTGAAAGGAAGAGATTGGTATGATTTGGTATGGTATATCCAAAAAGGAACGCCAGTAAATCTAGTGCATTTGAGAAAAAGAATGGAGCAGACAAAACATCTCTTTCTTGGAGAGAAGTTTGGAGAAAAAGAATTACTAGAACGATTGCATAAGAGAATTGATGAGATTGATTGGGGCCTCGCCAAATCAGATGTTGCTCTTTTTATCGCGGATAAAAGTAGATTGGATATTTGGTCGAGTCCATTTTTTCACGATGTGGTAGAACATTTACGATGTATGGATGGGATGAACGTATAAGGAATAAATTAAACTACTTGACCTGCGCGAAATCGCCTAAAATCGACGATCGGAAAGTGGGTTGTATTAACCTGTCCCCGAAGAGAAGATGATTATCGTCTTTTCGACAAAGCCTCTTCCAATTCCTTTGTAGCACTTGGCTTTACCCATGTTCCTCTACGTTGTGCTTCTGTTGGGTCTTCCTGATCTCCACCCTCATTTAGAGTAATCTGAGCCGTAGCGTCATCATCAGCGAGTAAATGCACTACATCAATTGTTTCTTGCCCCGATAGAGTTCGATTTGGCTCTGCGGCTGCGCCAGGTCTTTGAGTCAAAATCTCTTGTAAATCCACGTCTGCCCAGACGTCAGGAACTGCTCCTCCTGATCGAACAGACGCGCTTGATGGCTGTAACTCAACGTCATCCAGATCAAGGGAAACAATCTCCGTGAGGTTGACGGGGGCTTGATACATGGTAATGCGAGAGGGATCGATAAAAAAGCTTTCCAGGAGATAGCCATTTTCTCCGACAACCTGGAAGATATAGCCATGATTTCCGTGAGGAAAATGGTCTGGTCTTAATTGGAGAGTTCCGGTATCGGGGTCAAGCTCGAGCCAGGTGGGAAGAGGTTCTTCGTTAAGTAAGGGTTTTGCACATAGGCTGACGTAGAAAGGGATAGGCAGTTTGTCTTTTGCAAAATCATGTCCCCAGGCATCTTTATCAAAAGCTAGGACTTGAATTTTGACAATGTCTTTTTTTTCAATCTCTTTTCCGGTGGTTGGATATTTTGGTTTGTACCCCCTTCTTTTGAGAAGGTCTTCTGGAATTTCATCGCGCCAATAGCTTTTCCGTTTGATGTTGTTGCGTATAAATGCGCGGTTGTAATAGGCCCAGGTAAACGGGCTTGCGATCGCTGATGCGATGCCAAAATCTTCGAACCCTTTGAGAAATGCATCCCAGTTAGAGTATTCGATACGGATATCCATGGTGGCAATTGCGGATGCTCCAAATTGATCTGTCGCTGTGAGTTGGATGGTGTAGGTATTGACGTCGTTTACTGTAGGTCTGCCTAAAAAAGTAAGGGTGTTTGGGTCAAAAGTGAGGAAGCCCGGTAGGACATCGTAGCCTTCTTGAACAGCGCTGTAGGTGAGGGTGTTGTTATCAAGATCCTGGAAGACAGCTGCTGGGACGGCGTAGGAAAACTCGCTGCTAGTCTCAGCGGTGAGTGCTGGAATGGGTTTGGCAACAAACGGTCCGCGGTTGGCATTGATGTGAAGCTCCCAGGTACTGTTTGCCGATAGATAGCCGTCAGTTGCTGTGATCTCGATTTGAAGCGTTTTATTGAGCATGGATGCTGGCGCAAAACCGTCAAATGTCGCGGTAGCAGGATCGAAGGTGAGCCAGGAGGGAAGTGTGCTACCGTTAACCAATTGGGCGGATAGTGAGAGTACTGGATCATCAGGATCTGTAAAAGTGTCGGGGGGCACATTCACAACAAATGAGTTCAGCGCTTTATTATTTGTTTGGTTCATCGGGTTTGTGGCAACGGGAGGCTGATTAAAGCGGAAGCTACGAAGACGGACAATTGCATTGCTAGGGAAAAGATTGATGATGTCTGTCGCGGTGATTTGAGCGGGATTTAGAGAAACGCGGTGCCAGCGTTGGCGCCGTCCCATGCAATGCATATATCTGCCTGACCGACCCGGGTGCCATTCGGATCCCGCGCATACTTCAACTCTGGTTCGGGACGCAGGTCGTCGATCTGAATATATCGCTCA
>DAIDIM010000078.1 GCA_027459365.1 Chlamydiota bacterium | reverse complement strand
ATGAGATGCGCAGATTTGGACATTGCCTATTTCTGATTCGACCTCATTTAAGCAGATAATATTGATCGCTGAGATAGAAATATTCGTTACGCTTTTGATGGGAGCAAGTAGGACCAAGCTCCATGGCGCGCACTCTAAATTGATGGGGCCTAAAGATTCGAGGGGAGAATGGACGATGGCAAAAATAGAGCCATTCATCTCGATGAGTTGAAGCCTATCGTCTTCGCTACTTTTGGGAAAAGAAATTCTTAAACGGATATTATTTTCTGCCATCTTTTTTGGTATAAATGATCATTTGAAAAAAGAAAAGCCCGCGAGATTCGCGGGCTTTATGGTAACTGAAGGACAACCAAAATTGCAATCTTTATTGACGCCTATGTAAACGCCGATCTTTTCGTTATTTGCGATAAAATCTTTTAATATTGACCTTGTCCATATCCTTGACCAACCATCAACTGGATATTTACATTACGAACACCGCGAACACCTTTCACTTTTCGGACGATCATGTTTGCCTCTTCTTTTGAAGGAACGTTTCCTGTTAATGTTACGACACCATTTTTTGTGTCAGTCATCACAGCACGTGCACTTGGAGGCATGCTTGGATCATTGTAAAGGGCATCTCTTACACGCTCATTGATTGTCCAATCATCTTCCTGTGCGTTTGCAGGGCCATTTTCATTTCTTTCACCATTTTTGTTCATTCCATTGTTCATCATCCCTGGGTTATTGTTGTAGTTGTTATTAGGCGCACCACCGCAACCACCCTCTTGACGACCATAACGTGGTTCAGCGCGCATATTTTCAGGAAAACGGTCAGGACGCATTTCACCGCGCATATTTTCAGAATTGCGATCACGCATTTCACCGCGCATATTTTCTGAATAACGATCGGTACGTGTTTCGCCATTCATATTATCAGGATTACGATCATCGCGATCATCATTGCGTTGGCATGCTGTAGACAAGACAAGTAACGATGCGATTAATAATGCTTTTTTCATAGATATTTTTCTCCATATATTGTTAGAAAATTTTGACCAGCTTAGAAAGTAAACTCCCTTTGCTCCTTAATCGGATCCTATCTGCCAAATTATTTTTATGCAAAAATTTTTTTTCTATTCTAAATAAATAGTAAATCATTGAGTGAAGGGAAAAGGGGTTATTTATGCCACGTTATGGAAAATCCGCACAAAAAAGTGTAAAAAGGGCAATGGACAAAAAGAAAAAAGGAACACTCAAAAGTGGACGGAGCGGTAAGAAAGTCACATCGCGTAAACAAGCCATCGCCATCGGCCTTTCTGAAGCGAGAAAAAAAGGGGCGAAAGTGCCTTAAAAAGCATCGTGATGGTACCCCATCACGTGCTCGATAATAAAACTAGGCTTTATCCAGTTTTTCTTTTGTCGTTTTGATCGTAGCCTTTATCGCTTTTCCCTATGTTTTTTTGATCGCGATTCACATTGTTTTGATCTTGACGATTCCCAGCATTGTTTCGTCTATCTTGTTCAGATCGAGCTGTGTTGCTTTTGTTTTGATCCCAAGTGTTTGCATTTCTATTAGCAGGGTTTTGTTGGTTTGAACCGCGGTTCGCATTGTTTTGATTTCCCTTTTGGCTAGAATCTTTATTAAAAGATCCTTTATCTTTATTTTCGTCTCTCATATTTTCTCCAGAATTTTGTTAGTTTTTATTCTTTTGTTGCATTTCTGCAACTACGTTGGTGGTCTATCGAATCGACCAATGATCTATACTGCGTAGTGTTGACTTTTTCCGTTTTCACGCAAATCAAAACGCAAAAATTCAAGACCCGCAGTATAAAACCATTACCTCTTCGATCAAGCATGCTTGTATCTGCTTAATCTTAATTCTATAAAACTTAAATAAAATATAATACTTAATTTATAAGTAATTAAACATATTATGTTTATAATAGTATTTAATTACATTTGTCTTACTTTCATTAGTTTAGGTAAGTAGAAGAGTGTTAACGTGATGAGAACGTGATGGAAGAAACCCATCACGTCTATAGAATGAGATTTAACTAGCTTTTCTTCTTTTATGATCTTTAGAGCAGCTACTGCAAGAGCATGAGCCATCTTTGCATTTGCATTCTTTGTTGTTCATACTGCAGCACTTACAATCTTTTTTCCCGCATGCACAATCTTTATTGCAAGATGCGCGCCAGCTTGAGATTTCTTGGTCTGCTTTTTCTTTTCCCCAGCCATATCTTTCTTGAAGTTTCCCTGATAATTGCTCAGATTTTCCATTGATTTGAGTGAGATCCTCGTCTGTCAATTTCCCCCATTTTTCTTTGATTTTCCCTTTAAACTGGTGCCATTTACCTTCAAAAATATCCTTATTCATACATCCCTCGTTAATTGCCTATATAATGCTAATTGTAATTAATTATAAATATAATAAAAGAAAATTAATTTGTTTTGCTTTGATATCGATAGAATAAGAAGAGGGGAGAGATTGAGATCAGTGTCCCGACCAAAATCATCAGCATGTATCTTGTGGGGGTTCCAACATTGATATGCTCAGGTGGGAAGAAGCTCACTAGAATGGTTGTAACACATCCAATAAAACCAAGAATAGAGGTGGTCCATATGCCAAAAGAGGAGCCTGGAATTTTAAATGAGGTGGGGCGATGGGTATAGGTATAGTGTAGGCGCAACGCAGCGCAAAACATGAGTATATACATAAACATATAAAGCTCAGTACTTAGCGCAGTTAAGAACCAATAGAATGCATTGACTGACGGAAGCAACAAAAAGAGGGCACAGAAAACAGAGACTAGAAGAGCCTGTCCGATCAAGATGTTATAGGCAACGCCCGCCTTATTCACTTTAGCAAAGAAAGGGGGGAGAAAGCCAAATTCCGATGCATGAAGCAACCCTTTTGCCGGAGAGATCAGCCAATTAATCATTGTGCCAATGGAACCAAGAACGATACAGAGGGTTAAAATAGGAATGAGCGATTCAAGACCAAACATATGAAAGAGATTGCTAAATACCTGCATGACACCTGCGACTAAGCTAATTTGATTGGCTGGCAATACAAAGGCAATCGTAAGCGATCCCAAAATCATAGTGAAAAGGATGAATAGAGTCGCGATCAATACAGCCCTTGGGAAATTTCTTTGAGGATTTCGTATGTCATTCACATGGACACCTGCCAATTCAATCCCTAAAAATGAGGCCATGACAGCCACAAGCGAGGTGAGCTGAGTCGGATCTGTGAGAGTGGGGATCATCTGCTCTCTTGTCAGTTCAATTTGTTGTGGTTTCCCCATAAAAAACCAAACAAGCCCCAAAACGATCAGGAGAACCATTGGGATGATCGTACCAATGATTGCACAAGTATTATTAATGATAGAAGAAATATGAAGACCTTTTAAATTGACAAATGTCAAAACCCAATAAATCGTTAAAATAGTTAAAACAAGATAGGTTTTATTATGCACCAATTCTGGATGGATTAAATAGGCAAGCGTCCCTGCTACAAAAGAGAGATATGATGGATACCAAACCATGGTATTGATCCATTGGAGCCAGATCGCAGCCATCGCCGATTTTTTCCCAAAAGCCTTTAAAACCCAATGATAAATTCCCCCCTTGTCATGAGAAGAAGCAGACAGCTCTGCAGCAACAAGGGCAGTAGGGATGAAGAAAATGATTGCTGAGATCAGAAAGAAAAAAATAAGAGAGCTTCCGAAAAGGGCAGCAGAAGGCAAATTGCGGATGCTGTCAATGGCTGCAATAATCAGAATCGAGAGGGAAAAAAAAGAGATCTTCTTCGACATGCAAAGAATCTATACTCGTTTTCAGTAAAAGGCAAGCATTTTCATGCGATTGACCAAGTTGCCTGACGTGTCAGAAAATCGACTTTATCAAGTCTTACTAAAATATGTTGTCCCATGGTAAAGGTTTTGCCTGTCCGTTTTCCTTTAAACGACATGTTGCTTGGATTATACTCATAATAATCGCGCCCTATTTCAGATATGTGGAATGACCCTTCAAGATTGAACTCTTGCACTTCAAAGAAGAGGGCAAAAGGTTTCACCTTTGTGATGATTGCAGGGTAGATTTTCATTGGATCTTCCTGGAAGTGCTGATTGGCAAAACGGAGTTTCTTCAATTGAATGACTGAGCTTTCCGCTTTGAAAGAGATGCGCTCTTTCTCAGAGCATGCTGCAGCGATCTCTTTGACATCGGTATTTGGAGGAAGTTCATTAAATAAGAGACGTTGAATGATCAGGTCTGAATATCTCCGAATCGGGCTTGTGAAATGACAATAGTGTTCAAGAGCAAGGCCATAGTGGCCCAAATTATCGGAAGAATAGGCGGCTAACCTCATGCTCCGGATAAATCCAACCGAAAGCTGCGGAAGTAGGGGAGAATCTTTGGCAGCTAAGAACATTTTTTGAATATCGCGGTGGGTCGGCACTTTAGGCAATTTAAATCCGTAAGCTCTTGCCAGACTGTAAAAGTCTTGGAATGCTTCATCGGACGGCGCCTCATGCACTCGATAGATCACCTCTTTCCCAAGCTTACTCAAATGAGTCGCGACAATCTCATTTGCCTTAAGCATGAACTCTTCGATCATTTGGTGGGTTATATCGTATTCTACTTTCTCCAGCCGCTCTGGCAGCCCTTTATCATTGAGTATCAAAACTGTGTCGGTCATTGAAAAATCGATACTTCCCCGTTCAAATCGTCTCTTTTTCAGTATATGACAGAGTTCCACCATCCTCTTTAAAAGAGGAGCGAAAGGACTTTTTTTCTTTTTTTCTAAAACAGCAAAAGCCTCTTTATAGGTAAACCTCTTTGCACTTTTAATCGCACTTCTAAAGATCTCATACTGAATGAGATTTCCCTGTCCATCAATTTCAGCCAGTACCGTTTGTGTGAAGCGGACCACTTTCGGATTTAAGCTACAAAGTTCATTGGAAAGGGCCTCCGGCAACATCGGTACGCAAACGCCTGGAAAATAGGTTGAATTACAGCGGGCATGAGCCTCCTCATCCAAATGCATTCCGGGTCGCACATAATAGGCCACATCTGCAATATGAACACCTAGATGATAATGCCCTTTATCATCGACAATCAAACTGATCGCATCATCGTAATCTTTGGCCGTATCAGGGTCGATTGTGACTGTTTCCCATTTTGTCAAATCTCTGCGATCACCAATATCCTTAATTTCTTTGCCGTAACTTTTTGCTTCACGAATGGCCTCTTTTGAAAATCCATTTGGCAACTCAAATTCTTCGATAGCAGCTTGAACATCAATTTTAGCATCTGAAATGTGACCTAGACGCCGCTCTAAAACCGCCTCAACATCCTCATCATTCCAATTCAATACTTTGCAGATGATCCGATCGCCATCCCCAAGTACCGAACTTGACCGCACCAGAATTTTCTTTTCCAACCCAAGCATTGGCGAAAAAGCGACATAGTGGTCACCTGTTTTCCCGATGACAGTCCCCGCCAAGTGAGTATGACTTCGCTTCAAGATGGCAATGACAGTGCCCTCAGGACCCTTTGCAGAGACAATCGGATTTACCTCTATCTCGACGATATCGCCATCCACCGCATCTAAAACAGCATGCTTTGGGATAAAAACATCGGGACCCTCCGAATTTTTCACAAAACCAAAGCCTTTTTTATGGATGCTAATGGAACCGGTCACCAGATTCTGGTCTTTTGCGAGCATATATTTTTGGTTTTGGAACTTAAGCTTATTCTTTGCTACCAAACCATCTAAAAGTTTTTTAAACATCTCTCGATGGATTTCTGCAATGCTCAAGATTTTCACTAAATCTTCAAAAGTTGATGGGGCAAATCGCCTCCCTTCAACGTATTGCATCAAAATTTGGGTAAGATTGAGTTTGAGTTTCTGATCTTTCGATTTTTTGGAAGGGTTCTTTTTTTTAGAAGATTTCATTTACCCCCTCATCATATTGAAGAATGTGAATTTCAACAAGCTTTGAAGATGTTTTTCGCTGCATGCCTATAATTAAGCACGCGAATCGATTGAATCTCGAAATTTTCATCACCTGCATAGATTAAATAACCTTCAGGCGCCCTTTCTTGTACTAGATTTTGAAAAAATTTGAGCTGTTTTAAGAAATCTTGTGCAAATGTTTTCGACGATTTAATCTCAATAGGCAATAGTTGATTTCCTCTCTTAAATAAAACATCTACCTCGTTTTTCTGCACATCGCGATAATAATACAAGCCCGGATCAAGACCCTGATTTAGCCTCCATTTCATCAGTTCAAGGATGACAAGATTTTCTACCAGATGACCTCTCAAAGGGTCTCTTTCTAGCTGCGATTGATTCTCAATGCCTAAAAGATAGGTCGCAAGTCCCACATCTGTAAAGAACAGTTTCGATGACTTAATGATCCTCTTCCCAAAATTTTCAAAATAGGGAGGCAGTCTAAAAATAATAAAAGAGGCTTCCAAAATGGAAATCCACTCTTTCACAGTATGCGAGGAAACTCCAACTTCACCGCCAATTGACTCTAAATTCAGGATTTGCCCAATTCTCCCAGCACAAATCCGAACAAATTTTTGAAATTGAATCAGATCCTTTACATTCACCAATTGACGCAAATCTCTTTCTACATAAGTTTGAAAATAATTCCGATATGCCTTTGTCGGGTCTAAATGATCTTTATGTATTCTTGGATATCCACCTTTGATCATCGCCTCATCCAAGGTTAAATGAATTCCAGCCTTTTCTAATTCACTCAGACTCATAGGCAAAAGTGTTAAAAGGGCAGTTCTCCCTGCAAGAGATTGGGTGATCGCCTGATGCAGCTCTAACTGATGGCTTCCTGTCAGGATGAATAGACCCTTTCGATCTGTTGCATCTACAATGGTTTGAATGTAGGATAGCAATTTTGGAACCCTCTGGATCTCATCCAGAATCGCACCATTGGGATATTTTTCTAAAAAACTTCGAGGATCAAGATTTGCAATATCTCGAATATCAGGATTTTCCAAGTTTATATATGGGTAATCTGGAAAAATGTGTTGAATCAGAGTTGTTTTTCCAGATTGACGAGGGCCAATCATTGTAATGACAGGATATCCTTTCGCAAGTTCCTGAATCTCAGATGTTAACTCTCTTTCATACATATCTTTCGTACAATCCGAAGTTAAACTTCATTTTGTACGAAACCCATTTTCTGAGCAATGGTTTAATCTTGGGTTTTTATGCTAAAACTAAAAGAAAGATCTTTCGAGAATGCCCTTCAATAGCCGTGAGAATTGCCGCAACCGCAAGCCGATTTCACATTTGGATTGGAAATCTTAAAGCCTGCGCCATTAAGACCATCGACATAGTCGATCACCGAACCCATCAGACGCTTCAAAGATTTGTTATGAACATGGATTGCGATCCCATTTGATTCGATCACTGTATCTTCAGGTTTTGCCTTCTCAGAAAAATCGAGGAAAAACTCAAAACCGCTGCAACCCGCAGCCTTTTCGCCAAATCTCAAGCCCCAGCCGGTTTTCCCATCCTCAGCTAAAATGCTCAAAAATTTTTTTGCAGCTCTCTTTGTAATTGTGATCGTAGTCAAGTCTTCTTCTTCTGCCAAAATCGAATTCAAGCGACCGATCAAAGCATCCAACTCATCGCTTTCCATTCCATGGCCTAAACTACCTGCCTCCAGAGTCTCCCAAGTCGATGCGGAACACCCAACACAATGAAGACCAGCATTAGTCATCTCTTGCGCCAGCTTCTGGCTTTTGTGAGGATAAACTTTAAAAATGTCATCAATTGTCATCTCTTTATGGATCATAGTTTCCTTAAAATTTTAATTTTACTCTTCCGCACTTAATCTGGCACTGGCAAGCCAATCTTTCCATATCTAATTCGCCCAAGAAATCGGCCTCGGCCTGATTGAAATCAGATAAATTCTCCATCCCTTCGACAACCTCTACCACACACGTTCCACAAACCCCTTCCGTACAAGCAAAAGGGACGCCTGCTTGTTCGCAAGCCTCTTGGATCGGCGAACCATCAGGGAGCTCATACTCCTCGCCATTGTCTTCAAAAATAATCTTTGCCATATCTTTTCCAAAGAAAACAAGAATACCCCTTTCATTGAAAAAAGACAATTCGTAAAAAAAAATTTTAAACCCCTCAAGAACTGAGGGGGATAACCTTACTCTACAGCCATCTCGCTAATGAGTTCTTCAGCTGTTGTTTTAAGCGTCTGAATCCCTTCTGGAAAACCGCATTTAACCAGAAGTGTATGAATATAAGTGAGCTCCGTCTCTAAATGATCGACTTTACTCTCTAAAGCAGCAAGTTTGCTATTTTTTCTCATATACCACCTATTATTACTTATTATTAGCTCTATACCTATTAGTATATCTTAGATGTAATATCATCACAATTATTAAAACAATCATTATGAATTGCTAATTAACTTAATTATGATTTATAATATTACTAATTAATAAATAAGAGATAAAACAATAATAAAAAAGGATATATTATGGCTGCTCCAACAAGTCCAACTCAAGTAACAAATCAACCAACAACTGCACAGGCTGTTACTGCTGCTTCTCCTGTTGTACCAACAACAGCACAAGGTGCAAATCAGCTCCCAACAACCACGATATCAAAAACTGAAAAAGTAGCTTCAGAGGGCATGAAGAGCGTTGTAGACACCGTACAAAGTACAAACAATAACAATATACGCAGTACAACAGCTGGGACAGTTGAGGCTCCATCAAGCAATACTGTCAGTGCAACATCTGTGACAGCTCAGGCTCTACCAAACAATAACAATGCAGTCGGTGCAGCACCTGGGATAACTCAGCCTGGACTATGGTATAGTTTGGTGATTAGTTTTAACGAAATGGCAGCAAAAATTTCGCAATTGTTTGATGATTTTGTTGAAAAGCACTTTCGTTCAAACCCAAATACTTATATTCCTGCTTGTACTGCTGCAACTGCAAGGGAAATGACGAAAATAAAGGTGGAAATAGCGGAAAGAAAAGAAATCAAGACGAATTTTGATACTCTAGGAATTGCTGATCCTAATGAATTATTTGAGGATGATAAGCCTGTCCTTCCAATATGCTACTTTAATGCAACAAGGAGTAAGGCTACTCATTGTGCTAAAGTTCAACGAGAGATTACAGAAAAAGCTGCAAAAGTTGAAAGAAAGCGAGCGCGACCTTTCGTGTCTTTAATTGCTGCGGAACAGTCTGATAGCACAGTTACGACTTCAGCACCACAAACGATTCTTGCACAAACAGCGAATACTCCTCAGATACATCAACAAGCTGATTCTGAAGTAACAGTACAAGCGGTAAAGATGCAAACAAGCATGAGTCAAAGTAATAATGAAAATACAGGTATGGGTCTTGGAATTTCTACAAGAACTAATACACATGAAATGGTTCATGCAACCGATTCTGGTGACACAATGCAGAGGACTAATGCGACAACACTAGTAACGGCAGAGACCCAATCAGGTGCTCCAGCATCTGTAACAATTGCGACTCCAGCTCCACAAACAACAGATACTCAGACACAGGATCAAGCTGATTCTAACTTAACAAGGCAATCAATGCGTAAAAAAACTAAAAAGGCTACTTTTTCAGATAGCAATGAGCCTGGAATGTTTACTCAGGCAGCAGGTGTTTCAGCAGTTGCATTAGTTGCTGCTGCAACGATTGCAAATGCAATGGAGCCTGGCTCTGTCGGAAGAATGGCAACGCAAGCTACTGCAAAAGTACGAAATTCATTACCAAGTAAGGAATCTGTAGCTTATGTTGTTGATAATGTAACACATACTATTATAGATGCGAGAGAGTACTTATTAAGCTTGAGAGTGAAAACTATTGCGTCTAGTGCTATGAACACAGCAGGGGGAATGATCGCTGGTGTCTACGGTAAATTACCGAGACTAAACTTTGTTCTACCATTAGAGAGAAACTAACTAATCTAATCGTGAACATGTCATAAGCCGTGCTTCGAAAGGGGCACGGCTTTTTTTGTTTTAGGAACTCGATGTTCCACTTTCTTCTGTTCTCTAGAAAAGCGAGCGAGGCAAAGCCAGATTGATTTGAATGGCGAAGCCCATAGCCGAAGGCGCTATTGGCGAGCCAGAAAATCAATTAGGCATTGCCGCAGCCGCTTTTATGACAGAAAAAAGTGGAACATCGAGTTAGGAAGAGAGGAGTGCTGAGAGGCTGATCAGAACGTCGCGGAGCACTTCAAGGGGCTTTTGGTCTGCATTAAAACGGGAGATGATATTCTCGGGATAGTGGGTGAGGATCTTGAGTGTCTCTTTTCGATAGACCTCCATTCGAGTGTGCAGAACGTCTGTATCCATGTCATCAAGTCTTTTTTCGAGAGTAGCCCGCCTTTGCAATCGTTGGATGAGTTTTTCGGTATTTTCCATTTCTAGGACGATGATCTGCTCAATTTGAACGTATTTTTGAATGAGGTCGGCTTGTTTAATGGTGCGAGGGAGTCCATCGAGGAGGAGGAGTTGTTGGGAGGGGAAGTAGCGGTTTGTGGCGATGAGTCCATGGACGAAGTGATGCCAGATTTGTATTGTAATGGCGTCTGGAAGGAGGAGCCCTTTCC
>DAIDIM010000074.1 GCA_027459365.1 Chlamydiota bacterium | reverse complement strand
AAAAATTATGCAATGGCTCGTCTGTTAAATCAAGGACAGCTAGAACAAATGCATCCAACTGCAATGCTCGAAAAAGGGGTTTTATACCTTGAGTTAACCCATCATCCAAGTCTTAAAGATGGCAAGCTTGTTCGCGATCGAATAGGACATGTCCGGCCCGATTTAGGAACAACTGTTTCTCTAATTCCTTTACAAAAAGAGCATATCGAGGCAATAGCAAATAGCCTGACTACATGTCGCTTTCAAGTCGAAAAAGGGAGAGCTTACCATCTAGAGGCTCAAAAAAATCATCCCTTCTATTCCCGTTATTTTCCAACGCTTGAAAATGTACCCGATGGAACGTATGAAATTCAAAATGGAAAAGCAGTGCGCGTTTATTCGATCGGATTCCTCTCTTTTAAGATCGCGATTCCAAGAGAATTACCGAAAAATCACCCTCTTTACAATAAAGATCCAGAATTTGTTCAGAAGCTCTACAATTTTGGAATTGAATTCCTAACCCTTTATCAGCCTGCAAAAAATAGTACTCTATACCCATCTCGATATGCCTATTTCCGCGATGGATCGCTCTATCTTATGGGCTCGCCTGTTCTTCAAAAAGAGGATCCTGCCATGATCGCCTTTCATAAGACGGAAAGGATCCGAAAAGATGGCTTTGTAGATAATGGTGCACCGCTGCTCAATGATGGGAAACTCGATGTCGATTTCATTCGGAAATACGGGGTGGTCATTCCAGACAAAATGTATCTGATGCTCGGGGACAACCATGCAATGAGTGCAGACAGTCGTCAATTTGGCTTTGTGCCACAAGATAATCTGAAAGGGGTCTTGAGCTTTCTCTTTTTACCACCAGGCTCGCGTTTCGGTACATTGCCACAACCTGAGAAGAATCAATTGACCTTCCCAACAGTTTTCGTTTGGGGAAGTGCAATCGTGATCATTGGCGGTTATCTTGTGTATCGTCGTAGGAAACACAAGCGATTTCAATAATCGTTCATGTGATCGATGAAATGAGTTGAAAGAGAAAGTGTTCATCCATATTATACCATTCTGATTGCGAGCGAACTATGTCTAAGCAAATCCTCATGATCGCAGGTCCCAATGGTGCCGGCAAAACCACAATGACCTATGAACTCATTCAAAATTGTTCGATACTTTACGAATTTATCAATGCCGATGAAATTGCTAGAGGTCTTGCCCCTAAGCATCCTGAAAGTGTGTCCTTGGCAGCGAGTAAATTAATGATTCAACGTTTGAAAGATTTGATTAATGCTGAACAAAGCTTTGCTTTTGAAACAACCGGAGCTGGGACCAACTACATAAAGCATTTGAAATTGGCAAAAGCGAAAGGTTATACGATTCGATTAACTTACCTATGGCTTTTAAAGCCAGAAGAAGCAGTAAAAAGAGTCAAACAACGAGTAAAACAAGGCGGTCATCATGTGCAAGAGGAAGCAATTATCAGACGCTACTATGCAGGAATCAAAAATCTTATTTTATACTACTTGCCAATCGCCGACATTGCGTTTATACTCGATAATTCAGCCGAGGGACCTGCAAGAAGGGTTGTTGCTAGTAAAAATATAAATAATACTTTAGAGATCATAGATAAAGAAATCTGGACTAAAATGGAGAAAATAGCCCATGTATGACGATCTAAGTAAATGTATTTTAGAAGCTCACGAGAAAAGCTATTATCGAGCTTTTGAAACAGCCGTCCGAACTGGCACCGCTTTAGTTTTTTCTAGAAATGGAAAAATTGTAGAAGAAAAGCCTCCATATCGATATGAACTTGTTCCTATCAAAAAGAAAAAACGAATGATGATTCGAAAGAGTAAATATGCAGATTAATTTTTCTTCATCATTGAGATCAAATCGAATCATTTTTTAAGAAGATCTGCATAGATTTACTGTCAGTAAGAAAATCAGTCCTCGACGGTGTAAAAAATTTGTCCGCGTTGCTGGATGTGGTCAATTAATTCTTGATTTTGAATGTCCTGATAGAAAGAGATATCAACCATGTAAGGCAATAACAGATCATCTAGATCATTACTTATTTTACTTAAGAGCTGTAAATCTAAATTTTCACCTTTAATTGTAAGATCAATATCTGATCCGTTTTTGTAGTTCCCCATAGATCTAGAACCATAAATAATCACAGATTGAATTTGCGGATATTTCTTGAAAACAGAGATTATTTTCGATTGTACGTCATCTGATAATCCAAATTTCATTGTTCTAATTTTGTTTCGAGTTTGACAAAAGCTGAGTAATAACGATTGCGAATCGCATCAATGATTTGCTTTGTAACATCTTGGTTGGGGTGTGACAAACCTTCGATAAGGACTCAAAACGCTGCCTGAAATCTCCCCCTTTTTTTTGTACAACTTCAACAACATAAATTTTTAACTACAGATCATAAAAATCTTGATTTCTGAATAGAAAAGTGTTAACCCAAGTTCAGAAGCCTCTATAGGGAAACCCGCCTAAAGCTAGGTTGATTCGGCACTACATCTTGAATTTCGTTGAATGTGATAAAAATTAAATTTACAATGTTCAAACATCGAAGATGTTTGGTTGGCCGATTTCA
>DAIDIM010000066.1 GCA_027459365.1 Chlamydiota bacterium | reverse complement strand
GGCGCGAAAAAACGGTAATTCCACTCTCAATCCAAAGACCCTCATTCACAACAAGACGTGGAATATCTATCTTTGTCCAGAGAGCAACATTGCTCTGATTTTTTTGAAAATCTCTTTTTTGATCGGCCGATTCTGCTGGGCGAAAAATCCCTGTATAACTTGCGACCGGTTTCCCTAATGCTGCTTCTGCAATTCGTAGCAACCCTTTTGTAGCTTCCATTCCTTCAAGGGCACGCCAAGAGAAGGTGGCCTCACGTCCAGGACACGGGTATAATAAGCCAGTCGAGACACCGGATGCTCCAGCGCCAATCCCCACCTCATCAAAAAGTGTAACTTCATGTCCTTTTTGGAGCGCAAACCATGCAGCCGACAATCCCGCAAGGCCTGCTCCTACAATCGCGATTTTCATAAGATAATATTAAATAACTCTCAGCTGAAAAATTAAAAAAGAAGACAACTGCTGGACTCATCAACGCAGCAAATGGGATCATGAGAAAGCATAACTCCATTGCGATCATGAGTGGATTTTGGGAAACAAAGAAAGTTGCGTTGGTAAGGGCAGCTGAAAAGTAGAGTAACGAAAAGAGGAAGCTGAAAGGTGCAATCCCAAGTAGAAAAAGCTTAGATCCTTGCAATATTTGTCTTTTTAAAAGCATGCCCACTTTCTTTAGAATCATTCCTTTCCTCAGAGATAAAATAGTCGCAGTAGGTGCGATAAAAAAAAGGAGCGCAAGATTTGCAATAACTAAAAGAGATGAAGCAAAAATGATGAGAAATGGGCCAAATGACAAAACAACACTCAAAAACCCTCCAATGAAAGGGATCTCCTTCAAAAGGAACAAAAACCCTAGAACAACCCAAGAGACAATAAAGATTAAAAGTTGAGGAAGTGTTAGGTAGGAGACTCCAATGATCAAATCCATTGAAGATGCAAGAAAACGGCGCACATTCACAGGTATATTTCTCATTTCAAATGCATACATTTTTGTTAAGGTGACACCCAAACTCAGTAACAATCCCGAGATGAGAAAGAAAGGCAAAAAATCAAGACCTAGTTTTAACCATGGAGTCGCATGGACGCTCATTGCTTTGCAAAAAACAATCAAAATCCCGCATATCATAAGTGTGGGAAAGGTAAGCAATAGACGCTTCCAAGAAATCGATTGGACAATTGCCCGAGTGAATGCCTTTTCTAGCTCCATAAATTTCCAAAATAATCGGTTGCTGCTCTTAAAGCCTTTGCAATTCCCACTTCACTTGCAGAATGGCCCGCATCTGGAATGATTTCAAGTTTCGCTTCAGGCCACGCCCGATGCAAATCCCAGGCGGTCTCAAATGGACAAATCAGATCATACCTTCCATGAATCAGGCGAGCTGGAATATGTCGAATTAGGTTTACATTTTCAATCAACCAATTGTCTGTTTTAAAAAAGCATTGATTCACAAAATAGTGGCACTCCACTCGTGCTAGAGCATCGGCATGCCTATCCTCTGTAAATTGAGCAAAGAGCTCTGGATCGAGAATGAGTCGCAAATTGACACTTTCCCAAGAACTCCAAGCTTTTGCAGCTTTTTTTCTGACCTTTGTGTCTTGTGAGGTCAACTGCCGATAATAGGCATTCAGCAGATCCTCTCGCTCATTTTGAGGAATTGGCTCCAAATACCGCTCCCATGCATCAGTAAAAATATGATGCGCACCAAATTGATAAAACCAGCGCAATTCCTTTTTTCTACCTAAAAAAATGCCTCGCAAAATCAAAGCCTTTACCCTACCTGGATAACTTTGGGCATAAGCAAGACTCAAAGTGCTTCCCCACGAACCACCAAACACAACCCACTCTTTAATTCCCAAAAATTGACGCAATTTTTCAATATCGGACACAAGGTCCCAAGTTGTATTGCAATGAAGCGAAGCATGAGGGGTACTTTTCCCACATCCCCTCTGATCAAATAAGACTATTCGATAACGTTTCGGATCAAAAAAAGAGCGGTGTTTGGGAAGGGTCCCAGAGCCTGGTCCTCCATGAAGAAAAACAACCGGTAGCCCTCTGGAATTTCCACTCTCCTCCCAATAAAGGGAATGGCCATCGCCTACATCGAGAAAGCCTGTCTTGTTCGGTTCAATTGGGGGATACATCGGAAATAACGATAATGAAAATGGCGACGGAAGGCAAGAAATTTACTCATTTAGTATGGATGCTCGATATCTCTTCATCAACTCGACCATAAAGTGAAGATTATGCACTGTTGCCAAAGTATATGCAGTGAGCTCATTTGCTTTAAACAGATGGTGCAAATAGGCAATGGTAAAATTCTGGCACGTCCAACAATGACAATCCGATTCGATGGGACCAAATCGGGTGGCCATTTCTCCTCGAATCACCTTTAATCCCCCCTCTTTGGTTAAAAGAAGGCCGTGACGAGCAGCGCGGGTTGGATAAGAGCTATCAAATGTATCGATCCCTAAAGGGATGCAAAGATATAGCGATTCCAAATCGCCAATCCCCAAAAGATGATTCGGCCTTTCGTCGGGAACATAAGGCATCAAGCTTTCGAGCATATTAACCATTTCAGGTTTGCTTTTCCCAAGCGATCCCCCAATTGCAAAACCATCAAAAGGAAGAGCCGATAGACGTTCTGCACTCTCTTGCCGAAGAGTTGAATCGACACCCCCATGAATAACTGCATAGATTGCTTGATTTTGCCGATTTTTTAAATGCTCATCGAGAGACCTTTTTTCCCATCTGTGAGTCCGTTCAAATGAGTTTTTCAATTTTTCAGGACCAATGTGATAGGGAGGAAGCTCATCGAAGGGAATGATGATATCGGCGCCAAGCGCTTTTTGCGCCTGAATGGACGATTCAGGGGTCAAAAGGATCGGTTTTCCATCACGGTATGATCGAAAAAGGACCCCATCTTCACTGATTTTTAAGACGTGTCCATCCTGTTTTTTTGCACCACAACTTTTTAACTCGCTCGCAACAGAGCCGTATGCCAATGAAAAAACTTGGAAACCTCCAGAATCGGTAATGATGGGCATTTTGCGATTGATGAATTGATGAAGCCCGCCCGCTTTTTGGACCACCTCAACTCCTGGTTGCAATAGTAAATGATACGTATTGCAAAACATCAGCTGTAAGCCGATAGAATCGACCATTCTGTTATCTAATGCTTTGAGCGTACCGTTTGTACCAACCGCTACAAAATTGGGCGTATCAATCACGCCGTGCGGAGTTGTGATTCGCCCCACCCGTGCGCCCGATTTTTTCGATCGATGGAGAATCTCAAATCGGAACATCTTTTCGCCTTGCAAATTGGGTGAAGAGGGTGCAGCAAAAGATGATGATGCACTTCACAAGAAAACTGATCAAAATCACATCAAAGAGAGAATCGACAATCCCATAAAGACCAATCAGACTAAAAAGAAAGGTATCTAAAAATTGAGTCAAAACAAGCGAAATGCCCACTCTCAATGGTAACGAACGAAAGAGCGTTTTTAAAAATGCAAATAGCTGAATATCAATTTTTTGAACAATCCAGTAAACGCAAATGGATGCAAGAGAAATACGGACTGTATGGGACAAAATTTGTTCAAATGCAACATGCGTGGTATCGCTCGACAAGGGCGAATACATAAGATGAATCTTAGACATGACCATGAAAAACACTAAAGCCAAAAAAGATCCCTTAACGACCGATTTGGCCTCATCTTTACCATATTTTTCTTGAAATAGATTCAAACCGAGGATTCCGCCAATTGCAAATACATCGCTACAGGTCACTGAAAAACCAAAAAGGGAGATTTGCTTTACCACAAAAAGATTTGCAAAAACTGCCTGCAAAATAATGAGAGCAATCAGCCCATTTTTGGTTTTTTTCGATGCGTAAAGGACAAGCCCCACACACACGAAAATATGGATAAAAAAAAGAATTTCATTACACATGTCAGGAGAGTATAACACCTTGCATAAATAAACTCCTATTGATACTATCTTTCTCAGAAAGCGTCTTTAAGGATATAATAATGAATTTTTTTCTTGTCCTTTTTATGTATGCTGCTTGGTCAAGTGTCTTTTCTCTTGGGAAAATGGCCCTTGAACTCTCCCCTCCCATCTTTCTGACAGGATTTCGGATGCTCATGGGGGCGGTGCTCCTTTTAACCTATATAGTGATCCGCAATCGATCCTCTTTTAAATTTAACCGACAGCAATGGGCATTACTAATTCTCCTCTCTATATTCAGTATTTATTTGACCAATGCATTTGAATTTTGGGGCCTAAAATCGCTGACTGCCGCGAAAACTTGTTTTATCTATAGCCTCTCCCCCTTCTTTGCAGCCCTTTTTTCCTATCTCCACTTTGGGGAAAAAATGAATCGACGAAAATGGATCGGTATGATGATTGGCTTTCTTGGATTTATTCCCCTATTGCTCACGCAGAAAGGGGCAGATGAACTACTGACAAGCGTCCCCTTCCTTTCCTGGCCAGAGCTTGCCATGGTGGGAGCTTCTGCCTGTACCGCTTATGGTTGGATTATCCTCAGACTCATTATCAACCCTCCCAATGCAGACAAGAGTGCAACACCCATATCTCCAATGATGGCCAATGGAGTTAGCATGCTCATTGGTGGATTCATAGCATTAACACACTCATTTTTCATTGATAGCTGGTCCCCTCTTCCGGTTGCCACCCAAAATTTGACCCCCTTTGTCCAGGGAGTTTTGATCATGGCCATCATCTCAAACGTTCTTTGCTACAACCTCTATGGGCATCTTCTTAAAAAATTTACAGCCACCTTCCTCTCTTTCATGGGACTATTTAGCCCCATCTTTGCGTCGCTCAATAGCTGGATTTTCTTAAATGAGCAGCCCTCACTCGTGATTTTCTTGTCTACAGGAATTGTCTCACTCGGGCTCTATCTCATTTACAGCGCAGAACTCCGCCAAGGCTATTACACAAAGCAGCTTAAGAAGGCAGCTTAACTGACGTTGCCTTTACGAACAAAATACTCAACCAAGCGGTAGACAGCTGCAGCTCCAATGAAGATATAAATGATCTGAGTCAGGATTGACGTTGCGCCAAAGATTGCAGCAATGAAATTCACACCAAAAATTCCAATAATTCCCCACGCAAGACCACCGATAATCAATAAAAAAAACGCGATACGATCAAGAATAAATACATTTCTATTTCTAAACAACATAGTTCACCTTTTCAAAATTAGCTCTTTTTCTGCCTGCAGCCGGTCAATTTCTTGCTGTACTGCTTCAGCTTTAATCCGATTTTCATCGACCAATTGGATATGACGTCTTGTCTCCAAATAGATCTCATCATTGAATTGCAATCGATCTGCTAAGTTTTCATGTCGAACTACTTTTGCTTCAAATCCAAGTTTCTTTTCTTGCAGCTCTTGAATCTGTAGATCAATTAATCGAGCTTGAGATTCTTTTTGCGCAAGAGTCGCAGAACATAACGAAAACACAAATAGCACTGATAAGCAGAGTCTTATACCGAAACAACTTGAAGAATCGGTTTTTGGCTGCGTCGGATTTACCTCATAATTTTTGTTCTCACTCGCGTCTTGCCATTCGGCAATGGTCGCTCGCTGCGAACAAAAATTCTGAGGATCCTCCTTGCCAAATTCCCGATTCTTCAAATTGTTTCGGTATATTCCCATAAAAACCTACATATCAAAGACCCTGCTTGCTATCAAGCATAATAAGCTTTTTTTGGATCAGCTGCATTGAGGATTTGCTCACACCTGCTTCTTGAGCAAATTGTTTCCACTGGGAAACTGCCTCTTTGACCTGCTCGAGAATTTCGAGCGCTTCTCGATGATCTATGCCCGACCGAGCCGCTAATTTTAAAAGATCGGCTTTTCCTGGAGATCGGCCATTTCCCATGAGTGTGGTACAATGCTCTCCTCCAGGACCTGCAGAAAACGTTAAATCATATGCGGGCGATACACTCCAAATTCCTTTTTCATCCATTAAAAAAGAAAAGTTTTTGGCATGATCATCTCGATTGTGGGCAAAAATATTAAAAGCAATATGGCGAAATTGTTTTTTTTGCTCATGCCAGTTTTTTGTGAGGATCGCTGTAGCTTTCATAACAGCATCATAATCGAGGCTTGGCATGCGGTGATCTGCATGCAAAAGGCCACTTAAAGTATGCGAATGGAGGAAAATTTTTCCATTGCGATCAAATCTTTTGACTCCGAAATAACCCGAACACAATTTCGATTTAAAAAGACGCGCTTCAGGAACCATTACACCTGCGGCCATAGCCATTAAATGGTATCCGTATTCAATCGAACCCATATCCCTTGGATCTACGAAAGAGCGAAATTTAATGATCCAATCGGGATGTGTGTGATTGCGATGATTATCTGAGGCTCGAATCAACTTAGTTTCGGGATCTAAGCTCACTAAGATTTTGGGCCGTGCGCCAGCAGAAGAACCGTTTAATCGAATCAGATCATCGAGAAATTGCTCTTCTTCTTTTGCCTCAAATTGCGTACATTCTTGAGCTAATTGATCCAATTTGATCTCTTTTTGTTCCATGGAAGCAAACGGAAATGCAGGCCGATATTGCAAAGCGCCCATCCCATGGGTTCCTACATATCTCAACCGATCCAGGGGAGTTAAATTGTTAGGAAAGATCCCTTGATTTCTCAGTTTGCGATCTAACAAGAGCCTCCCCCAACCATCCGGCAAGCTATCATTAAACACTCCAAATAGCCCTTCAAATACCATATCCGTTGAAAACTGCACTCCAGGCTTAAGGGGCAATTTGAAGGGAGAAAGCTCAAATCCAAGTTCTAAAAATTCAGGTGTATATTCAAACGCAATTCTCCGATCCATATAGGCCAATCGTCCCATCACAAAGGGTTTAGTGAAGCAACAATCGACAAACAGCGATTGAGTAAGATCGTTCATTTTCGCCCTCTCCTTCTCTTTTTCTGCTTCAGCAGTTGATCCAAGGAAGAATATGATTCTAATGGTTTTTGGTTAAACAGTTCTGCAAATTCATTGAGTGCCTCTAATACAAAAGCTAATTTCAAAAGGGATTCTAAAGAGATTTTCCCTGTCTTTTCGAATTTTTTCACCACCCCAAAACTGACTCCAGAACGATCGGAAAGCGTCTTCTGAGACATATTCAGAAAAAGCCTTTTTTCCTTAGCTCGCAACGATATTTTGAGCAAAACCTCGTAAGGAGTATATAAATTAAGAGATACCATTGTATCCATAATGTCATTATTTATTCTATAATGGATATTATAATATCCGTTATATATTGTCAATCAAGTCTAGAACTTTGACAAGTACAATTTTTTGTTATATCCATCCTATCCGTCTTGTTATTTTCTATTGACTTGCTGAATAATTCTGGTTCATCCGACAAATGCGTACCTAGACTCATGTAGGTGATAAAGTCGCAGTTTAAAATATTCCATATCTCGGAAGCCGTACGCTTGCCTTTTCATCGTTTTAATCTTATTGTTTATGCCTTCCGCTCCGGCGTTTGA
>DAIDIM010000039.1 GCA_027459365.1 Chlamydiota bacterium | reverse complement strand
CGAAGAGGCACATCGGGAATGGCTCTCTATGTACCACTTTGCATTACCCATCTACTCTTCTTGACGTTCCATGGAACGACGATGCTCACGCTCTTTGAGTGATGAGCGTTTATCATAGCTCTTTTTGCCTTTTGCTAGAGCGATTTTGACTTTGGCAATCCCTTTTTTTAAGTAGATAGAAAGGGGAATGAGAGCAAGTCCTTTTTGGACAACCGTACTGCGCAGTTTTTCGATCTCACGCTTATGGAGAAGCAGCTTACGAGATCTCTTTTCTTCATGATTGAAAACGTTGCCAAAACTGTAAGGGGCAATGCTCGAATTCATGAGGAGAAATTCAGGACCTCGTACATCGACAAACGCGTCTTGCAAAGAGCCCCCATGGTTCCGAAGCGACTTAATTTCAGTGCCCAAAAGAATGATCCCTGCCTCAAATGTTTCTAAGATTTCGTAATCGTGGCCGGCTTTTCGATTTGAGACCAATTCATTTGACATAATACCTTATTCTCAAAATATCTCAAATACTAATGGATGAGGAGATAATTCGTATAGGGTTATAAATAGAGAGCCATTCCCGATCTCCTCGAAGAATTCACACCGAGAATGGCTCCTTCATGAAAAAACTTTTACATAAAATGAGTCTGAAGAGCTTAGAGAGCTAACCAGACTTTTGGTTGCCAACTCGATGCGTAATTGGCAACGCCTAGTCAGCAAGAAATAGAGTTCCGAAAGAGGTCACGGTAAAACAATCTTTCCCTTCACATGTTCCGGTTGCTACAATGCCAACTTCTGCAAACCATCCAAAAATGGTTTGTTTGATCAAATGAATTTCTGTTTCTGTGTATGAGGGGAGAGTATATTTCCAGGTTTTGCCGATTCTTGCCAAACAGGCTGGGGCTGTATCATTTAAACAAGCGATGCACCCTTTGATGAAATCATCAAAAAAAATCCAATTGTGCCCGAGAGCTCGTTTCATAGACTTTTCAACTTCACGAATGTTTTTTTCATGACCTTGGTTTAAGAGGTGTCGATAAAGGAAAAGGGCTTGATTTTCAGGAGATAACTTGATAAATTCAAGACCTGTCTCTGTCAGTGCAAATTCTGATGTAGCAAGCTGCAAGTAGAGAATTTTATCAATATTTTCAGCCTTATGAAGCGATTTTTTTTGAATTTGTAAAAGCTGAGAATGCAGTTTTTCTACAAACCAAAAGTCGCTTTTTTCATCACGGATGATTTTTTTAGGATCGGCGATGGAATTTATTTTCGTCTTTTTGAAAAAAAGAATATACTCTTGCCATTCATGAAATGGGGTCACCCATTCGAGCCAAATATCTTCACCCTTGGAATAGGTTACACAAGCGACAAAACTAAATTCGAGGATGAGAAGAATTTCTTCAAATTCTTGTTTAGAGAGATTGTATTGAGTAATGATGTCGGAAGAAGAGAGTCGAAGCTCTGGACTTGCAAACAAATCGTTCATGATAAGATGGGCTTTTGGGTTTGCGAAATGAAGTTCAGATAGATATCGCTGGAAGTTTTGAGGAGTAAAAAGATATTTCTCAACAATGGATTCAAAAATATTATTCGATGTGCGAGGAATCGCATACCAATTCGGAAGAACGTGAATAGGCACTTTGCGAAGTATTCCTTGGAGATACTCCATATCTGGTTTAAAATCAGGTTCAAAACGCTTCATCTGGAATTCAAAAAATTTTCTCTTCTCCTTATCAACAACGACGGTATCGTCTTGCAGGTTAAGGAGGCCAGATTTTGAAAATTTTTTTAAAACTTGGATAATTTGATTTTCATCACGCCCGAGCGACTTAGAGATTTTTTTGATCGAAAACTTGAGAGGACTAAAAAAGATCTCAAGCATCACATTATGCTCAAAAAAAGAAAGATCGGCCAAAAGGAGACGATTCTCAATATCTTGCTGACAATCGTAATCGGTAAGATTTACTTTATTTTTTTTTACTGAACTTGTTTCTAACATAGAATTTTTCTCTCTGTACCCCCATCGGTCCAAAGTATGAATCTGGGCCCGGTCGGAGTACTAATGAATATATAGAGACAATTCAATTGACACAAGATTATAATTCAGCTATTTGAACATTTAAGATGTTGAAAATACTTTCATTACTATTTTTGGCTGGATGCATGAGTAATCAGGGCCTTTCAACGTTGTCTTCTGCTCAAGAAAATATTTGGAACCTATCCCGCATCTGTGTTGGCATGAACACCTGTAAGGTCCGTTGTATTATGCACCAACCTTATAAAACCCACTGTTTTACTCACGATGGATTGACCTACTGGATTTGGTTTTATGTAACTCGCCCTACCGCTTTAGATCAGCGTTGCCTTTTAAAACAAAATGTGACACCGCTGGTTTTCGAAGAGGGTATTCTAATCGGTTGGGGTTATGATGTTTACGATTGCCTATTTAAAAACAAAACACAGGTTGATCGACCTTTTTACCCTACAGAATCTTTAGAAGAGACGATCAACCGGGTTACCTCATTTCTTGCTCAGGCAACAGATGACCAAGGATGTCAATGTCCCATCTGCAAGCCTAAAAAACCCCCATTTACCGAAGAAGACGATCGTATGATCGAAGAGGCAAATGACCAAAATTTCAATTTTTGGTAAGCATATCTTAACCCAAGTTACCCCTCAAGGGGTGATGTTGGGTTTTTTGTAACATTCTAAAAATCAATCAGATAATGTGTATCCAGCATCGCGATGCACAATCATAACGTATTAATTATAAGCGTGTTATAAATTTTCAGACGTTTGTAGTGTTAGAATTTTGTAAACCATAAAAATATTTATGTTTTTAAAAAATCGGGGTTTGAATATTATGTTCACATGTTTATTCGAAAAACTAGAAAAACCGATCGCAAAACACGGAAGGATTATTATTCCTACCAACTCGTCGAATCGGTCCGCACAGAAAGGGGGCCAAGACAGCGCATTCTTTTGTCGCTCACCGCCACTATTGGATTGTCCGATGAAAATCTAGGACTTCTTGCTCACCGCATAGAGGAGATTTTTTTGGGATCCAACTCACTTTTTCCTGCCCCCGATGAGATAGAATGCCTCGCACAAAAATACGCTTCTCAACTCATTCAGCGCTTGTCACAAAAACCACCACTTCCTCCAGAAAATCAAGAGTCAGACTATCACACCATCGATGTTCACACGGTAGAACAGCAGGAGCCAAGAACGGTTGGAACGGAACATCTCCTATTACACATGGCTTCTCAGCTTCAAATTCAGAAAAAATTACGAGATCTTGGTTTATCCGAAAAGGAAATTGCTTTGAGTCTTGGAAGTCTCATCGGAAGAGCTGCCTTTCCTGCGAGCGAAAGAGCAACACATACTTGGCTTTGCTCAAGAACTGGCCTTGGAGAGCTTCTTGAGTTTGATTTCTCAAAAACTTCTCTCGATCAACTTTATGAAATTAGCGACGTTCTTTTAAAACATAAAGCAGAATTGGAACAATATCTCGAAAAAACTCAACAAACAGTGCACGGCTATAAAAGCACGATGGTACTATACGATTTGACGAACACCTACATGGAGGGACAGAATAAATCCAATCCAAAGGCAGCACATGGTATATCGAAAGAAAAGCGTGGCGATTGTCCTCTGATTACTTTGGGGCTTGTGGTTAATGAACACGGATTTGCTACCAGAACATCATTTCTTCCCGGAAATATCTCTGAGTTAGGAACTCTGCAACAGATGATCAAGACTCTTGGCTTTGATGACTCTCTCTTAAAGCCAACAGTGGTCTTAGATGCAGGGATCTCTTCTGAGGACAATCTAAAGTGGCTCCGCGATCACGGTTATACCTACGTTGTGTCAGCCAGACAAAATGCTCCCTCCATGGAGCTCGAAGGGCCTTTAACCCCCGTTGGAGATCTTGAAAAAACCAACGTCAAAGCAGCTCTTGTTAAAAATGATGGAGGAGAGGAGCGATGGCTTTATTGCGAATCTGAGGCCAAGCGCATTGTTGCTTCACAAATGCGAGAGTTATTTCAACACCGTTTTGAGTCTGATCTAGAGAAGCTGAACGCAGGGCTTGTAAAGCCCAAGGGAAGAAAAAAATACACCAAAATCCTCGAGAGAATCGGACGCTTGAAAGAAAAACATAAACGCGTGTCTGGCTGCTATGAAATTGTTGTGGATCCCTCAAAAGATGGATTACAGGCTATCGCCGTTCGATGGGCATTGCAGCCAGAAAAAATAGAAGAGAGATTAAATGGGTATTATTTTCTACGCACTAATCTAACCCATCTTGGGGCAGAAGAATTGTGGACACTTTATGACTCCATCAGGACTGTGGAAGAAGCCTTTCGATTTATGAAATCCTCTCTTGGAATGAGACCTGTGTATCATCAAAAAGAGCATCGAGTCGATGGGCATTTATGGATTACGGTTTTGGCCTATCATTTGATTCGAAGTTGTTTATATCAACTCAATCAACAAGGGCTTGTTTATCACTGGGAAACAATTCGGAACAAGATGTCAGGCCGCGTACGAGTGACAATGAAAGCTAAAACGCAAGAGGGCTCAACGATGTATCATCGAAGCACAACGAAAGCAGAGTGGCCACAACAAGAAATTTATCAAGCTATAGGGATGTCCACACAAATTTTGAAAGCAAAAAAAACAGTGGTCTAATATTTCAAGTGGTAGTGTCGAAATCGATAAACTTCGATCAGCTCCTCATAGAGAAGGAGGCTGAACTTGGGTTAAGCTACTCGTTGTAGCCTTTTTCCGCATTCATCAATTTACCAAGAGATGCGGAATTCGGCGTTTCCTTCATTACGAATATTGAGGAGGCTGACGTTGTTTTCATAGATATTTCGGTTTTTGTGAATTACAAATCTATGATTCATTCTCTCGCTTTTCAATTTTTCGTCTTAATTCACAGTCCGCAGAACAGAGCCTGTTTTTCTCTCTTTCGAGCATGTCGTTTGTTTCAGAGAGTCTTTGAGCAATTTGCGCTCGACAATCTTGAAAGAGTTTTATTCTAAATTTTTTATACTTTTCAGGACCTAACTCATATTTTAAATATGCAAATATCCATTCGATTGCGCAATTAGACCCTTTTTGCTGAGTTTGCCAGATTACCTCCTCTTCAGGAGTTTTCATAACTTCCGCATTATTATTCTGGATAATAAAATTATATGCAGTTTGCACATCTTTTTTAACTTCCATTAGTTGAGAAATCCAGTTGCTTGTGATTTTATGATCAGGAATTTTTATCTGAAGTCTTGTTTGAAATTTGTTATTATTTGTCTCCATCTTCTCATGATATTCAGTTAATCCGTATCCGCTGTTGAATATTTCGCATATCGTGTCGTTTCCAACCCTTTTCAATTGAAGTCCCATTGCATGTGTGAAGGATGCATATATTAGTAAAACGCAATTGTTTTTTGTAAGGTTCTTGTACGTCTCTTCAGATATAAAGTGATGTTCTGCCCCTTGTAATCTCATATCACAGGGTAAAATAGCCTCGCTCAATCTTTCTAATATATTTTCTGGTAGATTAAAAGGTTTAGTCAATTGAGCTATATAGCGATGCATGTATCTGAGTGAATCTTCCTTCAGAGGGAAATATATGCCTTGTTTACCAAGGAGAACTGACAAAAACAAAGAATTCGATAAATAAGTTAACTCATCAAATTTCAATTTCTCTTGTGAATATTGGACAATAAAACATTCCCCATTGGGAAGAAACAGTTTACCTTCTCCATCTCTTTTATTATCATTCCATTCTCCTTCGTAACGATCTCCGCTAGTATAAAAATCTGTTCCCTGGCCATGCCTTTTGTTATTTTGCCATTCACCTTCGTAACGACCTCCGCTAGTATAATAAAATTCCCCCTTGCCATGCGCTTTGTCATCTTTCCATTCTCCTGCGTAACGACCTCCTCTAGCAAAAAATTCTGTTCCCTGGCCATGCCTTTTGCCATTTTGCCAATCACCTTCGTAACGACCTCCGCTAGCATAAAAAAACACTCCCATGCCATCCCTTTTGCCATCTTCCCATTCTCCTACGTAACGATCTCCGCTAGTATAAAAATCTGTTCCCTGGCCATGCCTTTTGTCATTTTGCCATTCACCTTCGTAACGACCTCCGCTAGCATAAAAAAATGTTCCCTGGCCATGCCTTTTGTCATTTTGCCCCTCTCCTTCAGAACGACCTCCGTAGGGGTCAAAAATTGTTTTGTTAGGTAAAACACTATTTATCATAAAAATACTATCTTTAAATTATTTAATAATAATTATAGCATTATTTTATATTAATTGTTTATGTTTTTTTATGTTTTGTTGTCGCTTAATTGAAATGTCACTTTTTGCAAGTGTAACTCTTTGGTAACCAAGGAGAAACAAAAACAATGAAAGGACGTATCTATATGAATGAGA
>DAIDIM010000035.1 GCA_027459365.1 Chlamydiota bacterium | reverse complement strand
CTGTTTTAGCCAAATTATGCTTCTTTGAAGCGTTTGTTGTTCTTTAGTAACTATTATTTCATAAATATCAATTATTAATCAATAGAGTTTTAATTAATAGCAATTAATATGTTATAATATTAGTAAATAAACTTAATATTAATTAATAAAGAAGGTAATTATGACACCATCGATAGATAATCCTTTTAGCAATTCTGGTTATACTCGGCATACAAAAAAAGTATTAGGAGTTTCAGAAAAGATTCAAGCAGAAGTAACGGAAATCTTGGAACAATCTACTCTTAGAAAAAGAAATCATTTAAGTGATGAAAGGAGATCAAGTAGTACACCTGCTCGAGCTACTTCACGCATAGCTCCTGTATTAGAATTTTCTTCCGATCTAAATTTTGCAAATGCAGGTTCATTTCAAATATCAGATGACAGCACAACACCACCTGCAGTTGTAAGAGAATCAAATAGCACTATGAATTCATCTACCACTACATCACCGAATGATTCAGCAATTGCGGCTTTATCACACGAAGAAAAAAAACCTGTTTTTTGTCCATTATTCCCGGGGCTTAACAACAACCTGCCTGTCATAAGTTTGCCTGTATCTAACCAACCTAACTTAGCTACATCCATTCAGGCAACTAGCTCAACTCTAACTAATCGTAATATTGACAATCTATTCTCTTTTAATCAAACACCACCTAACCAAGCTAGCTCTAATGCATCAGCAGCCATTGCTCCGTCACAATCAAAAAAAGTTCCTACTTTTGCTGAAGATGTTTTCTACCCTGAGTTTTATCCAACTTATGTAGGATGTTCTACAAAACTGCCAACTCTTGAGGAGACTTGTAAAACCCAATCTTTTCACAGAGCAAGAGCCAAGGAACAACAACTTGAGGACGAAAAAAGAGAAAAAAAAGCAGCATATGAAGCTACTTTAGACGATTTCCTCTGTAGAACAAAAAAAGCAGAGGAAGATTTTGCACAAGTTGCACCTCATCCTTTAGACGAGGATAAATATGAGGCTTGCGCTAGAGCACTGCAAGAGAGTGACTATCGCGCTTGGGCTGCTCAATCTGAAAGAAATAGACTACGTGATCTTGAAACAGACAATCGTAGAGCATTACAATTGACAGAAGATAAAGAATTCGCAGCATTCTTTTCGAGGTCAAGAAAGACGCCAGAGGAAAAAGGAACGTTCAGCACAATTTTACGAACATTAAGAATTGTTGGCATCCTTTAATTTGTTTTCATTCGTTTTGGGCTATTTTCTGAAATAGCCCTTTCTCTCTCATCTGTGGATTAAATTCTCGTCGTGCTAATACTCCGACCGGTCCAAAATGTGAATTTCGGCTAGCGTGAAAGCGGTCAATAAATCGACGATCTCAAATGAGCCATTCTCGATGTGAATTCTTCGAGGAGATTTGGGATATTTTCGAATATCGTCGAAGAGGCACATCGGGAATGGCTCCAAATGACCTTATATTGACTTTATATTAGGTCATTTGAGATCGTCGATTTTTGACGCTTCGACGCGGCCCAAATGCACATTTTGGACCGGTCGGAGTATATATTGAATTTGTATGGCTAAATCTCCCGAGTACCCTCTTGAACAAGTCATTTCCATTAAGAAGAATCGCTTTGATCAGGCAATTAAGACGCTTGAGATCAAGAAGGAAATTTTGGAAAAGGCGTATGAAAGATTGTATGATCTGACGCAGGAGTGGGAAGAGGTGAAAAAACATAAGCAAGCGAAAATGGATCAATTGCGGGATGCGTTTGAACAAGGGACGACGACTGATAAAGTGCAGCAGATGAAGGCATATCTGAAGGTTGTGGATGAGAGGGTGATTGAGAAGAAGAAGAAGGTTGATGTGGGGCAAAAGGCGGTCGACGCGGCGCAGGCGCAGGTCAATTTAGCAACCGATGATTTGTTTCAAAAGAAGAAGGATTTGGAAAAATTAGAGCTCCATAAGAAAGAATGGAGCAAGGAAGCTGCATATGCTCTTGAAAGAAAAGAGGAAGCCGAACATGATGAACAAGGGTCCACTGGTTATAGCAGAATCAAAAAAGAGAAGAAAATGAGGGATCAATGAGTTCAAGAACGGGAGGAGTTGGCGAGCCGGGAAAAGAACCGACTCGCGTCCAAGATCAAAACCGCAAGGTGGAAAAAATCGAAAAAATTCGCTCTGTTGACGAAGCGGAAAATGAAAGAACACGCAACAAATTTCAAAGTTACATGAATGAGGAAGAGGAGTCTTCTAAAAAAAACCTTCCTCCAAGCCCTTTTAATACAAGTTTTTACACGCAAGAACAATCCGTTATACGACCTCAATCGATTGAAGATGTTTTAAATGCATCTGCAGTACCTGGTCCCCCTCGCTCACGTACACCGAATGTCAATGACTCTCCAGAACCTGAAACAAATGAATCTCCTCCCCTTCCAAGGGATCGCAAATTTTGGCGCGATGTCGATTCGCCTCCAGATCAAAAGACCGGGGGTCCACATTTTCGGAGTCAATCTGAGAAACATACAAAAAAAGGGAAAGGAAAAGATTTCTCCGATAAAGAGGGAAAAGAGGGGCTAGTAGTACCGGATGAAAAACAGACCTCCATTTTTGGACCTCCAGGGAAAGTGATTCCGGAGGAAAAAAAGAAGGTCGGCAAAAAAGGAAAAGAGGAAATAACTATAGAATCCCCCAAGGAAGAGCACATTTCTAAGCATAAAAAGAAAGGGGATGAATTATTGCCCAGTAAAGATGTGCAGATTGTTGCAGATGAAAAACAGTTGCATAAAGATGAAAAAGAAGATAGACGGGATCAATCCAAAAAGACACTTGAAATTGAGCAGATAGGGACTCCTCATCTCCCCGCTCACATCATCCCAATAGCTACTGAAGCAACAAACCAAGTAAGCTCTTATTTAAGTCCGCAAACAAGGTCACTGTTTTTTCAAATGGTAGGGACAATTTATGTGATGAGTGGCACGCCCGGAATATCAAAGACCGATATCGTGTTAAATTCTCCCGGTTTTGCCAATTCCAGATTTTATGGGGCGACAATATCTATTGAAAAATATGCGACAGCCCCCGATTCTTTTAATATTCGATTAACCGGAACCAATGAGGCGGTCAAGTCATTCAAAGAGAATTTGACCAACCTCTATAGCGCATTCCAAAACGGTAATTTCAATTTTCGCGTTGGCAGAATTAGTGCTGAATATGAAATTGATAAGCCTGTTTTCAGAAGGAAAGAATCAGGAGAAGGGAGATCAGATACTGACGCTGGCGGCGGCGATTTATCAGATAGGAGAGGAAAGTGAAAAAAGAACAGGCGCTCTATATCGAGAAAATCTCCTCTCATCTCCGAGACATCGATGAAATTCCCCTCTTTGGCAATGCAGAACCCCTCAATTTAGAAGACTTGTCGTCTCAATTAGCGCAACAAATTGGCCTTGACGATCTCACAGTGCGCATTCACAGTGGACAATGGAAAGAAAAAGAGAAAGGCTCCTGTTTTCCGATCTATTTATCTCCCATTGAAGAACCTATTTTTTGGTACATGTCAAAAAAAGACGTGGACAAATTGACAAACCGGCTATTTTCCAATCATAAAAAAACCCCCATATCGCAAAGTATGCAAGAGGGTTTTTACCGCTATCTTCTATTAGAGGCGCTTTTCGTCGCATCCACGCTAGACCCAATCCAACAAATGACATTCATTCTGGAAGAAGAGGCTCCCCTTCCAACAGGAGATGCATACGCTTTCGATGTTGAAATTTCGGCAAATGACTTTACAGCCTGGGGAAAATGTATCATTACAAACCGATTTCGAAAAAATTGGGTGCAACATTTTTCCGCCTTTCCACCTCACTACACTTCCACACAGTTATCGCGCATGTTGCCACTTGAAATTGGCATCCAAATCGGATCGGTCCAATTGCCGATCACTGATGTTAAAAAACTTAAAACTGGCGACGTGATCATCCCTGACGTCCTTGCAAACGATGAAAGGGCCACTTTAATACTCGACAAACTAACGCTCTTTCAAGTACATATACATAAACAGAAAAATCAAATTGAACTGCTCTCTTTTGCGATTAACACAGAGGACTCCATGGAAGAATCGGAAATAAACTTTTCCCAAAAATTAGAATCTGTAGAACAAGAATCTAAATCCTTTAAGGAAATTCCACTTCACATTAGCGTTGAGTTGGCCCGATTAAAAATCCCCCTCGATCAACTCATGTCCCTCTCCCCAGGCAATTTCATAGAGCTCCCCCCTTTATCGGACAAAAAAGTGAGCCTCATCGCAAATGGCCAAAAAATTGGGGTCGCAGAACTTGTTCAGCTAGGCGAGACCCTAGGCCTTAAGCTCCTCGAAATCTAGAGAACGCACGTAAATACCTGTATATAAAGCACTTAAAAAAATAATAGACCTCTTTTTTTTTTTAGGATTTGCTATAATTATAATTTTTATGATATAATAGTAATAATTAAAATTAAATAATGGATAATTTATGATTCCAGCACTTATTAGACTAGTTGATACTACAAAATGGTTGAGAACCCATCCTATCGCAAATTCAGTGATTGGCATTGCCAGAATGCTTCAAAATCAGCAAAATCAACCAATAAACCCTCTTCCAGGCCGAGTTCAGCAACAGGCAGTTATAATACTTAGAGATACTGACGTTGTAGAGGAATATCAAACGGCTCAAGGCATTCAAAATCATGAGGAGGACACTAAAACAGAACATCTCCAGGTAAATCCCACCACATTTCGCCAAGAGGATACTCTTTCAACACAGCCGAATTCGGCAAGAAGTGAAGGTCGAACGTCTCAAGACATTCAAAATCATGAGGAGGACACTAAAACAGAACATCTCGATCTAAATCTCGCCCCAATTCCCCATGAGGATACTCTTTCAACTCCGCCGAATCCGGCAAGAAGTGTAGAGGAAGATCAAACGGCTCAAGGCATTCAAAATCATGAGGACCTTATAATAAAACATCTCGATGTAAAAACCGTCCCATTTCGCGAAGTCAAGAATCCTGAAATCATGAGAAGTTCTCTTGAGCACACTTCTGCTACTGTAGCCAGCCCTATTCAGCAAACTTGTGAACAGAAAGAGATGTCCCTTCCAAATGTAAACAGTAGCGGCACTAAATTGCCGTACAAAAAAACAGAAGACGCTTTTGGGAATACCATTTTTACTTGGGCAGTACCAAAAAAAACGAACCCAAAACCACCACCCAAACCTCATTGGAGATAATAGCGCAACGCTTTTGCCTTTCTTCCATCAAATGCGAAAAGATTTTACGTCACGGCGAAGATTTTCTCTTTGCGTCTTTGTCATTTTGCACCTTTGCGTTTCAATAAAAGTCTCCACAGCATTTCGCAAAGCACCCTACAGCTCATAATCTCGACTTATGTCATTTTTTGAAAGGCAGATCTGAGGGAGGCGTCCGATGATTTTATTATTTTTTTGCGAGTTAATAGCAGCAACGTCCCTATTGACGAGTAAAAAAATAATAAAAGCGCGGACGCTCTCACCGGAGATGCC